>NZ_JBOCEF010000034.1:0-54743 GCF_050586345.1 Rhodovulum sp. DZ06 | reverse complement strand
CCCCCCCCCCCCCCCCCCCCCCCCCCCCCCCCCCCCCCCCCCCCCCCCCCCCCCCCCCCCCCCCCCCCCCCCCCCCCGCGCCTATCCTGACGCCTCCCGCCTCCCGTTCCCCGCCCCGCCGCCTTGCCCCGGACCCCGCCCATGCGCCGCGCCGACCGCCTGTTCCGCCTCGTCCAGATCCTGCGCTCGGGGCGGCTGACCACCGCGCGCAAGCTGGCCGAAACGCTCGAAGTCTCGGAGCGCACGGTCTACCGGGACGTGGCCGACCTGGTCGGCTCGGGCGTGCCGATCGAGGGCGAGGCCGGGGTCGGCTACGTGATGCGCGCGGGCTATGACATGCCGCCCCTGATGTTCACCGCGGACGAGGCCGCCGCCCTGGTCGCCGGGGCCCGCCTGCTCCAGGCCTGGGGCGGCGCCGCCATGGGCGCCGCGGCCGAGGACGCCATCGCCAAGATCGACTCGGTGCTGCCCGAAACCGCCCGCGCCCGGGCCCGGGCGGTGCAGGTCCATGCCCTCTCGGGCGGGGGAATGCCGGCGGAGGTGCGCGACCGGCTCGACGCGCTCGAGGCGGCGGCGCAGGCGCATGTACGCCTGACCCTCGCCTATCGCGACGGGCAGGGGCGCGAGACGGACCGCCCGGTCCGGCCGCTGGGCCTGTGGTTCTGGGGAAAGGTGTGGACGATGGTCGCCTGGTGCGAATTGCGCAGCGATTTCCGCGTGTTCCGCGTCGACCGCATCGCCGGCATGACCCGGGGCGAGCCGTTCACGCCCGAGAAGGGCAAGGACCTGGCCGCCTTCTACGCCACGCTGCCCGCGGACGGGCCGGACGGGCCGCCGCCGGGCAGGGGCTGAGGGCCCGGGATCGCCCCCGGGCCGTCGTCACTCTGCGGGATCAGTGCACGCTGACCGGGATCCGGTCGTTTTCGCGCGCCAGCCGGAACGCGAGGCCCCGGTCGTCGGTGAGCGCGAGCCGCGCCCCCGCGCCGTCATGGATCGCGTAGATGCGGGCGCCCGCGGGCGGCGTCGGCACGCTGTCCGGCAGCTCCTCGCTGCGCACTTCGCGCACGTAGACGATCTGGCCCGGCAGGCCCGCCATCAGCGTGGGGTCGTTGGTCTTCGGCATGACGTGATGCTCCTTCTTGGTCCCCGATACGCAGTCCCGCCGCCCTCAGGCGCGGGTGATCTTCACCGTCTGCACCACCGTTTCCGGCAGGCATCGGGTCAGGTCGACATGCAGCAGCCCGTTTTCGAGCGAGGCGTTGCGCACCTCCATCCCGTCGGCGAGCACGAAGCTTTTCTGGAACTGCCGCGCGGCGATCCCGCGATGCAGGAAGACCCGGTCGGCGGCGTCCTCGGCCTGCCGCCCGCGGATCACCAGCTGGCTGTCCTCGATGGTGATCGCCAGGTCGTCTTCCGAGAAGCCCGCCACCGCCAGGGTGATGCGGTACGCGTTCTCGTCCATCTGTTCGATATTGTAGGGGGGATACCCGTCATTTCCACTCTTGGCCGTCCGCTCGACCAGGCGGTCGAGCTGGTCGAAGCCCAGCAGGAAGGGGTGCGAAGCGAATGTCATCCGCGCCATGTCTCGCGTCCTCGGTCAATCAAGCGACGTGCGGCGGCGGCAACCCGGCATCGGCATTCCCGCCCCATTCACAAAAATATGGGCGCGGCCGCGCAGGATTGCAATGGAGCGCGCCGGGCGGGCGCCGGCCCCCGCGCCGCGGAACACGCGGGCGCAGAGCGGCGGGCGTGCGAATCGCCCCTGGGGTGCGGCGGCGGGCCGGAGGTGCGCCGCTGAAACCCGCGCCGGGGCGGTGCAGCATATCAGTAAACGTCGCGCGGACATTTCGAGATATCGGAATGCGGCCCAGCATCTTGAAGTAGAAATATCGGATCATACCGCATTCTTCGCGAAGGTCCCGCGCGGTCTCCGTTCAAAAGCATGTTGAATTCCAGTATATTTGAAGAACGGAGACGCCTCCCCCCTCGGCCACCGGTCATTCGGGCCCGCGGTCCGCGTTCACCCCGTATAGTCACAGAAGCCGCTTGTCATGGCCCGACATCTGTTCACCGCCGCAGTCCTTGGTTTCTGCGCGGCCGCCCCTCTCGTCGCCGCCGCCGGGCCGATCCCGCCCCTGACCGAGGCCCAGCTCACCATCATCAAGGGATACGCCCTCGCCGAACTCGACGCCTTCAGCCAGGATCCGGGCGTGATCTACGCCATCGAGGAGCAGAACGGCCTGAACGCCCGCCTGACCCAGCGCCGGATCGAGCGGCTCGACCGCGCCTGGCAGGCCGGGGACAGCCATTCGCTGATGGCGAGGGAGCTGATGGGCCGCCAGGAGAGCTTCTTCCTGCACGAGCGGCGCGAGAAATCGGACGGCGTGATCACGGAATTCATCGTGATGGACCGGCTCGGCCTCAACGTCGCCATCTCGGACTACACCTCGGACCTGTGGCAGGGCGACGAGGCGATGTTCCTCGAGACCTTCCCCAGGGGCGTCGGCGCGATCCATGTCTCGGCCCCCAATACCGACGATCACCTCCACCGGGTGCAGGTCGAGGTCAGCGTGACCATCGCCGCGCCCGACACGGGCGCGCCCATCGGCGCGCTGACCGTGGGGATCGACGTCGAACGGGCGCTGGAGAAGGCGGGCGAAAGCGCGGTCGGCGAGGCCGGGACCGAGCACCTGCAGGACCCGGCCTGACGGTCCGGGCGCGGGCTGCAGGCGGGCCCGGGCGCGGGCCCGGGTCCCGCGGCGGACGGGCGGGACGGCGCGGGCCGCCCACCCGTCTTGCAGCAATGCAGCGCAAGGGGCGATCCGGTTCAGAATCCCTCAACCATCGCGGTACTGTTGTCAGAAGGACCACAAACGACCTGCGCAGATGATGGCGCGATGCAGTTCGGGTGACGCAGGCGGCAGGCGGTTCTATACCGACGCTGCCGCATGCGGGCGACGCGCCCGCGCCCCGTGACCCAGCGGCCCCCGTGACCCAGACCGCCATGAAGGACCTGACGCCATGCGCAGCTCCCTGCTTCTGTCCGCCCTCGCCGCTCTCGTCGTCTCCGCCCCGGGCGCGTCGGCCTACGAATCCCCCGAGTCCTTCCGCGCCCTCGTGATCGACGTGGTCGAGCACGAGCTGAGCGCCTGGATCGACGATCCGATCCTGATCGAGCCGCTGCGCGCCCAGAACGCGTTCAGCGCCGGCGCCGCCGAGGCCGATTTCCAGGCGCTGGAGCTGTCCTGGCACGGCGGCAAAACCAAGAGCCCGCTGGTGCGCGACATGCTCGCCCGCCCCGGCTCGGACGCGCTGCGCCGCCGGCGCGAGGACGCGCAGGGCGTGATCACCGAGATCATCCTGATGGACGGCAAGGGCCTGAACGCCGCCATTTCCGACATCACTTCGGACGTGTGGCAGGGCGACGAGGCCAAGTTCCTCGAGACCTTCCCCAAGGGCCCGGGCGCGATCCACGTCTCGGAGCTGGCGCGGGACGACAGCACCGGCATGGTGCAGACCCAGGTCTCCATGACCGTGACCGACCCCGAGACGGGCGAGGCGATCGGCGCGGTGACCTTCGGCATCGACCTCGAGCGCGCCCGCGCCGTCTATGGCGAGACCGAGGGCGCGAAGTCCACCGGCTTCTGATCCCCCGGGCGGCGCAATGAAAAAGGCCGGGCGTCGCCGCCCGGCCTTTTTGCGTTTCGAAGCGCGGTCTCGCGTCAGTTGGCCTTTTCGACCAGCCGCCGGGCGATGACCTGGGCCTGGATCTCGGCCGCGCCCTCGAAGATGTTGAGGATGCGCGCGTCGCACAGCACGCGCGACACCTGGTATTCCAGCGCGAAGCCGTTGCCGCCGTGGATCTGCAGCGCGTTGTCGGCGCAGGCCCAGGCGATGCGGGCGCCGAGCAGCTTGGCCATCCCGGCCTCGAGGTCGCAGCGCCGGTCCGCGTCCTTCTCGCGCGCCGAGTAATAGGACAGCTGGCGCGCGACCATGATCTCCACCGCCATCATGGCGAGCTTGGAGTAGACGCGCGGGAAGTTGATCAGCGCCTTGCCGAACTGCTTGCGGTCGAGGGCGTACTGCAGGCCCAGCTCCATCGCGCACTGCGCCACGCCGATGGCGCGGGCCGCGGTCTGGATGCGGGCGCTCTCGAAGGTCTGCATCAGCTGCTTGAAGCCCTGGCCTTCCTGGCCGCCCAGCAGGTTCGCCGCCGGGGCGCGGAAGCCGTCGAAGCCGAGCTCGTATTCCTTCATGCCGCGATACCCGAGCACCTCGATCTCGCCGCCGGTCATGCCTTCGGCCGGGAACGGGTTCTCATCCGTGCCGCGGGGCTTGGGGCACAGGATCATCGACAGGCCCGAATAGTTCGAGGTGTCGGGATCGGTGCGCACCAGCATGGTCATCACGTCGGCGCGGGCGGCGTGGGTGATCCAGGTCTTGGCGCCGGTGATGACCCACTCGTCGCCCTCCTTCACCGCGCGGGTGCGCAGCGAGCCGAGGTCGGAGCCGGTGTTCGGCTCGGTGAACACCGCGGTCGGCAGGATCTCGGCCGAGGCGATCTTCGGCAGCCACTCGTTCTTCTGCTCCTCCGTGCCGCCGCACAGGATCAGCTCGGCGGCGATCTCGGAGCGGGTGCCGAGGCTGCCGACGCCGATATAGCCGCGCGACAGCTCCTCGGAGACGACGCACATCGAGGTCTTGCCCATGCCGAAGCCGCCGAACTCCTCGGGGATGGTCAGGCCGAACACGCCCAGCTCGCCCATCTCCTCGAGGATCTCCATCGGGATCAGCTCGTCCTTCAGGTGCCACTCGTGGGCGTAGGGCACGACCTTGTCATCCGAGAAGCGCCGGAACTGGTCCCGGATCATCTCGTACTCTTCCTCGAGGCCGCAATCGCCGAAGGTGGCGGCGCCCTGGCGCTCGACCATCAGGTCGGCGAGGCGCTTGCGCGCGGCGTCGGTGTTGCCGAAGGCCACGAGGCGGTCGACCTCGGGGGTGTTCAGCGCCGAGGCGTCGGCGCCGATATCGGTGAGGCGCGCGAACTCGTTCTGGGACATCATCACGCCGCCGCGCAGCTGCCCGAGATATTCGCCGAACGCGATCTGCAGGATCAGCTGCTCCATCTCGCCGCCGCGGCCCTCGGCGGCCAGGCGCTCGGACCAGCCCTTCATCTCGCGCAGCGATTCCACGTAGGTGGCGACCCAGGACAGGGCGTGGGCGGCGAACTGGTTCTCCTCGATCTTCTTCGAGGAGGGGCGGCCGTCGACCACCACCTTGTCGGCGAGCGCCCGGCGCGCATCCATCAGCGCGGCCTCGGCGGCCTCGACCGCGGGGCCGACGAGGGCGGCGAGATCGGGGATCAGGGCGGGGGCGTCGATGGGAGCGGCCTGGTTCATGTCGTCCTCCTGGTGGCGCTGCGCCCCTGGCCCGGGAAGGAGGGCTGCGGCGCGCCTGACAGTATACGCCCCGGGCGGGCGGATTGCTGCGCCGCAATGGGGTCATGTTGCATCGCGCCGGAAGCTAGAGCCGGGATCACGGGGGGTCAATGGCTTCTGCGCAAGATTCGTAGGCCATTCGGGCCATGCGGCGAATTATCTTGCCGAAATCGCCGGGGGCTTCCGCTGGCGCCGGGGGCCGGGGCGGGGTAATCGGGTCCATGGACTTCGCCGCGCTGATCTCCGAGCACTCCGCCATCGCCCTTCTCGTGGGCGGATTGGGCATGCTGGCGGGGGGATTCGCCAAGGGCGCGGTGGGATTCGCGCTGCCGATGATCTCGGTCTCGGTGGGCGGATCGGCGCTGCCGGCGACGATGGCGGTGGCGGGGATGATCCTGCCGGGCGTGGTCACCAACATCTGGCAGACCTTCCGCGGCGGCGGCGCGGCGGCCTGGGGCGCGCTGCGCGAACACTGGCGGCTGAACGCGATCCTGTTCGCGATGATCGCGCTCTGCGCGCAGCTGGTGACGGTGCTGCCCGAGCGGGTGCTGTTCCTGGCGCTGGGCGGCGGGGTCACCTGTTTCGGGCTGGTGCAGCTCCTGGGCTGGCGCCCGTCGATCCCCCCCGGCGGGCGGCGGCGGGCCGAGGCGCTGGCGGCGGTGATCGCCGGGTTCTTCGGCGGGCTGGCCGGGGTCTGGGGGCCGCCGATCGTCCTCTATTTCCTCGCGCTCGAGATGCCGAAGCGTGACATGGTCCGGGCGCAGGGGATCAGCTTCCTGCTCGGCTCGCTGATCCTCGTGGCCGCGCACCTGCAGTCGGGGCTGCTGTCGGGGGCGAACCTGGCGTGGTCGGCGGCGATGGTGGCGCCGGGAGTCGCCGGGATGGCGCTGGGGCAGGCGCTGCAGGACCGGCTCGACCCGGTGGCGTTCCGGCGCGCGACGCTGTTCGTGCTGTGCCTCGCCGGGCTGAACCTGCTGCGCCGGGGGCTGATGGGCTAGCCGCCGCGCGCCTTACGGCCAGGTGTCGATGCAGGCGCGGACCAGCGACGGGGTCAGCCCCTCGGCATCCGCGCGCAGCTGCGGCAGGACGCCGTGCAGCGCCTCGGCCAGCGCCAGCGAGCGCTCGGGGTAGGGGTCCGACTCCACCTCCAGCCGCGCGAGGAGCCAGGCCTCGGCCGCGTCCCCCTCCAGCCCCTGCGCGTCCGCCTCCAGCACCAGCGGGATCGCCCGATCATGCCAGGCCGGGCACCACGCGGCCGGGCTCGGGCCGGGCGCGGGGGCGGGGGCTTCGGGCGCGGGGGTGGTGCAGGCGGCGAGGAGCGGCGCCAGCGCGAGGGCGGCGGCGGCGAGGGGGTGACGCATGGGGGTCTCCGGGAACGTGGAGCGCCCCACCTGTGCATCGCTCGCGCCGCTTTCAACCGCCGCGCGCGAAGGCGTGAGGGGGGCGGCTCAGCCCACCAGCGCCCGGCCGTCGCGGCGGTGGTCCCCCGCGGCCTCGACATCGCCGCGGGCGCTGCGGCGCACGGCATGGACGCCGCCGAAGAACATCGAATCCTCGGGCCAGGCCCGGGCCTGCGGATAGGCGGCCAGCAGCGCCTCGCGCGCGCCCTCGGGGATGCGGTCCTCGAAATCCACGGCGAGGTCGGGGATGTCCCGCTCCCGGTCCGGGACCTGCGCTTCGGCATGGATGCGCGGCGCGGCGACGGCGTCTTCGAGCCGCGCGCCCCCGTCCAGCACCCGCGCGATCACCTGGGTCATGGCGGTGCGGATGCGGTTGGACCCGCCCGAGCCGATGGCGCAGACCGAGCCGTCATCGCCCGAGATCACCGCGGGCGCCATCATCGAGCCGAGGCGCACGTCGGCGGGCACCGGGTGGAAGCCGCCGGGCATCAGGTCTTCCTCGCCCAGCATGTTGTTGGGCATCAGGCCGGTGCCGGGGGCCACCAGCCCGCAGCCCTCGCCATTCGAAAGCGTCAGCGCGGCGGCGTTCCCGGCGCCGTCGACGACGGAGACATGGGTGGTGCCGCGGGTGGCGGCGGGGCGGCCCGCCAGCCGCTCGCGCCAGTATTTGAGGCTGGTTTCCGACAGGAGGCGCCTGGCCCCGGCGGCGGCGTCGCCGTCGATGCCGCTTTCAAGCCGCGCGCGGGCGGTCATCTCGAAGGCGCGGGCCACCTCGGCGGGGGGCGCGCCGCGCTCCAGAAGCTCCAGCGCGAAGGCGATGAGGGCGCCGCCCAGCGAAGGGGCGGGGTTGAGCGAGATCCGCGCCGCCCCCCGCCGGACGGTCAGCGCGCTGCGCCAGGCCGGGGCGTAGCGGCGCAGGTCGGCCGCTTCCAGGTGGCCGCCCTCTTCGGTCAGCGACAGGATCGCCTGCGCCACCTCGCCCTCCTGCATGAAGCGGGGGCCTTCGAGGGCGAAGGTCTCGATCACGTCGCCAAGTTCGGGGTTGGGGAGGGCGGCGCCGGGTTTCGGCGCGTCGTCGCCGCCGAGGAAAAGGCGGCGGCTGTCTGGCGTGGAGAGGTAGATCGGAAGGACGATTCCGAACACCTTCGCCTGGAATTCGGACAGCGGCGCGCCGCGGCGGGCGAGGGCGGCGGCGTTTTTCGCCAGTTCCGCGAAGGGGATGCGTCCCAGGGCGCGGTGCGCCTCCCACAGGCCCGGGGCGACGCCGGGGGTCGCGATGGATCCGGCGCCGATGTGGAAGTCCTGGGTCACGGCCCCGAAATCGGCGGTGGCGACGTGGAAGTCGAGCTCTCCCGCCGGGCGGGGACGGCGCGGGGTCTGGACGAAGAAGTCGAGCACCTTGACCGCGCCGTCCGACGCGCGGCGGGCGGTGAGGAACCCGCCGCCGAGCAGCGAGGCGAGGACCGGTTCGGCGACGCAGGCGGTCAGGGCGCCGGCGACGGCGGCGTCGACGGCGGATCCCCCGGCGCGCAGGACCTCGTCCGCGGCTTCGGCGACGAGGGCGTGGCCGGCGGCGACGGCATGGCGGGCGCGGGGCATGGCGGATCCTGTGGCGGCCTTCGGGGTGCGGGAGCGGGATTTACCAGAGGGCGCGAAGGTTGGGAACGGGGCCGCGGGCCGCGGGGGCGGGCGGGGAAGATCGGAGGGTGCGGGGAAGGGGCGGGCCGGGGTGCGGCCCCGCTCGGGGGGGGCGGGCCCCCCGCTCGCGCGGCCGCCCGGCGCGGGGCGCCGGGGCGCGGGCGCCGTCAGTCGGCGTCTTCCGCGGTCAGCGCCATGGCCTGCGCGGCGCGGCGCTTCTGCGCCAGCGCGGGCAGGCAGCGCACCCGCTCGTCCACCAGGTCGGCCAGGGTCTTGCCGTCGAGCGCGGCGAAGAACGCCTCGCGCGCATCGGCGAGGCCGGGGATCAGCCCGCAGGTGGGGGCGAGGAAGCAGCCGGTGCAGTCGACCATGGCCTGGTGGCCCTCGGTCACGCGCAGCATTTCGCCCACGCGGATCTCGGACGGGTCGCGGGCCAGCCGCACGCCGCCGGACCGCCCGCGCACGCTTTCGAAAAAGCCCGCGCGGACGAGGTCGTTGACCACCTTGCGCAGGTTGTTCTCGGGCACGTCATAGGCGGCGGCGACGTCGGCGATGGCGCTCAGCCGATCCGTCTGCGCCGCAAGGTACAGCGCGGTGCGCAGGGCGTAGTCTGAATATCGCGTCAGGCGCACGGTCGCCGCTCCAGTGTCTTTTGGCATCAAATACGGCGCCTAGAAGGCCCGTGTTCGTTCCGAAATGCCAGTGATTTTTCGACCATCCGGTGAAAATCCGCCCGGCTTGCGCCACCGGGCGGCGAGCGACGGCGCGCCGCCGCCTGCGCGCCCGGGGCGCCTCTTCGCTTGCGCGCCCCCGGGGGCGCCCCTCTTCCCGCGCGCCCCCGGGGCGCACCTCGCCGCGCGCGCCCCCGGGGCGCCCCTCTGCCCGCGCGCCCCCGGGGCGCACCTCTTCCCGCGCGCCCCCGGGGCGCACCTCTCCCGGCGCGCCCCCGGGGCGCGACGCCGCGCCCGCAGAGTCGTGCGCCGCGGCCCATTGCCCAAAGCCGCGCGCGCGTCTATCTCATTCCACCATGTCGATCTGGGAATTCGCCAACCCCGCGCGCTTCATGAAGCTCTCCGGCCGCGTGCTGCCCTTCGCAGCCGTGCTGGCAGGGCTGTGCCTCGGGGTCGGGCTGGGCTGGGGGTTCTTCCTGACCCCCGACGACTACCAGCAGGGCTCGACCGTCAAGATCATCTACATCCACGTCCCGGCGGCCACGATGGCCATCAACATCTACGGGATGATGGGGGTGATGTCGCTGATCTGGCTGATCCGCCGGCACCATGTCTCGGCGCTGGCCGGGCGGGCGGCGGCGCCGATCGGCGCGGTGATGACGCTGATCGCGCTGATCACCGGCGCGCTCTGGGGCGCGCCGATGTGGGGCACGCCCTGGGAATGGGACCCGCGGCTGACCAGCTTCCTGATCCTGTTCCTGTTCTACGTCGGCTACATCGCCCTGTGGGAGGCGATCGACGACCCGGACGCGGCCTCGGACCTGACCGCGGTGCTCTGCCTCGTCGGTTCGGTCTTCGCCATCGTCTCGCGCTACGCGGTGCTGTTCTGGAACCAGGGCCTGCACCAGGGCGCGACGCTGTCGATGGACGCCGAGGAGAACATCTCGGACGTGTTCTGGCAGCCGCTCGTGATCACGATGGCCGGGTTCTTCTTCCTGTTCCTGGCGCTGCTGCTGCTGCGCACCCGCACCGGCATCCGCCGCCGCCGCATCCGCGCGCTGCGCATGGCCGCCCATGCGTCGGCCGAGGCGGCCGAGCCGGGCGCGGTGGAAGGAGGGGCGGCGCATGGCTGATCTCTGGCCCGACCTGGGCAAATACACCTTCGCGGTGCTGTCCTCCTATGGCGTCGGCCTGGGCGGCATCCTCGGCCTGATCGCCTGGTCGATGCGCGCCAATGCGAAGACGCGGGCCGAGCTTGACGCGCTGGAGAAGCGCGGCGGCCCCCGGCGCTGACGCCCGGCCAGGCCCCCCATATCCCGATTTTCGATCCGCAGGAGCTGTGAGCGATGTCTCAGAACGATCCGCAGACCGATCCCGAAGGCGCGCCGAAATCCCGCGGCGCCTGGGTGTTCGCCTTGCCGCTGGCCATCGTGCTCGGCTTCGGCCTGCTGGCCTGGCAGGTGCTGCTGACCCCGCAGGCCGAGCGCGAGGCGCTGCCCTCGGCGCTGATCGCCAAGCCGGTCCCGCAGATGGACCTGCCCTCGCTGCGCCCGGGCGAGGAGAACCTGTCCACCGCCGTCCTCCGGCGCCCCGGCCCGAAGCTGGTGAACATCTGGGCCAGCTGGTGCGGCCCCTGCCGGGTCGAGCACCCCGAGCTGATGAAGCTGGCCGAGATGGGCGTGACGGTCTACGGCATCAACTACAAGGACGACCCCGAGAAGGCGCGCGCCTTCCTGGCCGATCTCGGCGATCCCTTCGCCCTGGTCGGCGCGGATGAGAAGGGCCGCATGGGCATCGAGTGGGGCGTCTACGGCGTGCCCGAAACCTTCGTGATCACGGGCGAGGGGACCATCGCCTACAAGCATGTCGGCCCGATCCAGGTGAACGACCTGGAGGAGAAGATCCTCCCCGCCCTGCGCAACGCGGGCTGGGAGGGCTGAGCGCCGCGCCGCTCTCCCCCCGCCATCCGGGCCGGGGGGCGGGCGGCTTCGGGGGGCATGAAGCCCCCGCTCCGCCGCCCGCGCCGCGCTGGGCGCGGCAGGCGCCCGGCCCCATCCGCGTCGCGCCATCCGCCCGCGGCCTTGCCGCGGCGCACCGGCGCAGGCGGCCCCGGCGGGGTTGAGGCCCCGCCGCCCCCCCTCGCATCATGGCTCTCCCCCCGCGCACGCCCAGGGCGGCGCGCCTTGCCGGAGGCCGCATGGCGATCCTCACCGTCACCCTGAACCCCGCGCTCGACGTCTCCACCACCGTGCCGAAGCTGCGCGGCGGCGGCGCCAAGCTGCGCTGCGCCCCCCCGCACGAGGATCCGGGCGGCGGCGGGGTCAATGTCTCGCGCGCGATCCGGTTCCTCGGCGGCGACAGCCTCGCGCTCGCCGCCCTCGCCGGGGCCACGGGCGCGCGGATGCATGAATTGCTGACGGCGGAGGGCATCCGCACCCGCCTGATCCCCGCCCCGGGGGACACGCGCCGTTCCCTCTCGGTGATCGATGAGAGCGACGGCGAGCAGTACCGCTTCCTGATGCCCGGGCCGGAATGGAGCGCCGCCGATGTCGACGCCGCCGCCGCGGCGGTGGCGGACGAGCTGGGCGCGCGCGACCTGCTGATCGTCTCCGGCTCGCTGCCGCCCGGCGCCCCGGCGGAGCTGCCCGCGCGGCTCGCCGCCGGGGCGAAGGCGAAGGGGGCGGTGGGCTTGCTCGACACCTCCGGCCCGGCGCTGGAGGCGGCGGCGGCGGGCAAGGTGGGCCGGGGGCTGATCCTGCGCATGGACCACGAGGAGGCGGAGGCGCTGGCGGGCCGCGCCTTGCCGGAGATCGCCGCGCTGGGCCGCTTCGCCGCCGACCTGCGCGCATCGGGCGCCGCGGGCACGGTTCTGGCCGCCGCGGGGGCCGAGGGCACGGTGCTGGCCTGCGCCGAGGGCGTCTTCCACGCCGCCCCGCCGCGGGTCGAGGTCGTCTCGAAGGTCGGGGCGGGGGACAGCTTCGTCGGGGCCTTCGCCATGACGCTGGCGGCGGGCGCCCCGGGCCCCGAGGCGCTGCGGGTCGGCGTCGCCGCCGCCGCCGCCGCGGTGACCACGCCGGACACGCGGCTGTGCACGGCCGAGGACGTGGCGCGGATCACCCCGGGGGTGGTTCTGCGGGAGATCTGAGGCTCAGGGCCGCGGGGGATCGTCGGGACCGCTATCTTCCTGCGCCGCCGCCCGGGCTTGGGCCTGGGCCTGCGCCTGGGCGATCAGCGCCCGCTCCTCCGCCAGTTTCGCCGCGATCCGCCGCTTCAGGCGCAGGGCCCCGAGCAGGTACAGCCCGACCGACACCCCGACCAGCGCCAGGATCGCGACGCCGGGCGGGCGGGCGCAGCCTTCGCGGATCGCCTGCGCCGTCGGCCCCTCGGGGTCCGAGGCGTCCAGCCACAGCGCGATCACGGCCAGCAGGTTCAGGTTCGCGGCCAGCAACGCGGGCAGCGCGCGCGGGATCAGCACCGCCGCGCACCAGCCGCCGATCAGCAGCACGCCGCCGCTGCCCTGGGCGAGGAGGAGGAGGTGCGCCGCCTCGCTCACCGGGCCGGTCGCCGGGTCCCAGCCGGGTGCGCGTTCGTTGCAGACCTCCGCCGCGGCGGGGCCGCCGAGGGCGGCGAAGGCGGCGGCGAGGCGCAGGCGCGCGCTCAGCCCGCCGCCCCGTCGTCGTCCTTCGCGTCGCCCTCGGCGCGGGCCTGCTCGATCCCGTGGCGCTTCAGCAGCGGCATCTGGGTCATCACGAACAGGAAGGTCGCGGCGGGGGCGAGGAAGGTCTTGAAGGTGACCCAGTCGGATTCGGTGAAATTGCGCCAGACCGCCTCGTTCAGCGCCGCCATGGCGACGAAGAACAGCGCCCAGCGGAGGGTGAAGATGCGCCAGCCCTCGTCGGTCATCGGCATCGTCTCGCCCATCAGGTCGCGCAGGTAGGAGCGCCCGCGCAGCAGCCCCCAGCCGAGCGCGCCGGCGAAGATCACGTAGACCACCGTCGGCTTCATCTTGATGAAGGTCGCGTCCTGCAGCCACAGCGTCAGGCCGCCGAACACGGTGACCATGACGGCGGTGACCGCGGCCATGCGCGGCAGCTTGCCGGACAGTTTCCAAGACACGCCGAGGGTGGCGAGGATCAGCGGCACGAACACCGCGGTCGCGGTGTAGATGTCGGCGCGCTGGTAGATCACGAAGAAGACGACCAGCGGGCCGATCTCGAGCGCGATCTTCAGCAGCGGGTTGATGGTTTTTCCCTGGCTCATGGGCAAAAGAGATAGCGGGCGCGGCGCGGCGCGTCCCCGCGCCGCCGGGACGCAGGGGGGGGGAGGGGCAGGGCCGGGGGGATCCGCGCCCTCAGGGGGGCGATGCCCCCCGTTCGGCCACGGAGCGGCGCGCCCGCGCCGCGCGCCCCGATCACATGTCGCGCTGGGCGTAGAGGCAGAGCAGCTGCAGCGCCACGGTCGCCCCGGCCAGCGCGGTGATCTCGCCCACGTCATAGGCGGGCGAGACCTCGACCACGTCCATCCCCACCACGTCGATCCCCGCCAGCCCGCGCAGGATCGCCAGCGCCTGCCAGCTGGCCAGCCCGCCGCAGACCGGCGTCCCGGTGCCCGGCGCGAAGGCGGGGTCGAGGCAGTCGATGTCGAAGGTGATGTAGCACGGGTTGTCCCCGACCCGCGCCAGGATCGCGTCGATCGCCGCCTGCACGCCCCTCTCGTGCACCTTCACCGCGTCCCAGATCTCGATCCCCATCGGGTCGTCATTGGTGGTGCGGATGCCGACCTGGATCGAGGTGGCCGGGTCGATGATCCCCTCGCGCACCGCGGTCCCGAACATGGTGCCGTGGTCGATCCAGTCGTTCTCCGCCTCCCACGTATCCGTGTGGGCGTCGAACTGCACGAGCGAGATCGGCCGCCCCAGCTTCTCGGCATGGGCGCGCAGGGCGGGATAGGTGGTGAAATGATCCCCCCCGAGGCCCAGCGGCGTCGCCCCGGACCAGATGATGCGGGAGAAGGCGTCCTGGATATGCTCCGGCACCTGCTCGGGGCGGCCATGGGGGATGTGCACGTCGCCCCAGTCCACCACGCTCAGCTTCTCGAACGGATCAAAGGAGGAGGGCCAGGCGCGGGACCAGCCGAGCTGGCTGGAGGCCGCGCGGATCGCCCGCGGGCCGAAGCGGCAGCCGGGGCGGTTGGTGACCGAGGTGTCGAAGGGCACGCCCACCACCGCCACGTCCACGCCCTTCAGGTCGCGCGCGTATTTGCGGCGGCAGAAGGAAAGCGCCCCGGCGAACATCTGCTCGTCATGGGTCATGGCATGGGGGTCGTCGGCGAGGAAGGCGTAATCCTTGCGGTGCTTGTCGGTCATCGGGCGGCTCCGGGAGTCTCTGGGGGGGCGTCCCGGCCATTAGGCCCGGCCATGCGCGCCGCGCAAGGGGGCGTTTGCGATCACGCCTCGGCGATTTGCGATCACAACGCTTGCCTGCCCGGCGCTTTGCGATCACAAATGGGGGTGTCGCCGGGCGCGCGGGAAAGTCCCATGCGCGCCCGCCTGCCGGAGACCCCGCCATGCCGCTCACCGTGCCGCCGACTTCCTTCGCGCGTCCCCAGGTGGGGGATGAGAACGCCGGCCCGGCCCATGACCGGGTCTACAAGCACCTGCGCCGCCGGATCCTGCACGGAGAGATGGGCCCGGGCGAGGCCGTCACCCTGCGCGGCGTGGCGGAATCGCTCGACGTGTCCATGACCCCGGCGCGGGAAGCCGTGCGCAGGCTGGCCGCCGAGGGCGCGCTGGCCATTTCCGCCTCGGGGCGCGTGTCGACCCCCATCCTGACGCCGCAGCGGATCGAGGAGCTGGCGGCGATCCGCTCCCTGCTTGAACCCGAGCTCGCCGCCCGCGCCCTGCCGCGCGCGCATTTCAGCCTGATCGAGCGCCTCAAGCGCATGGACCAGGAGATCGACGCCATGCTCCGCCACGGCGACGCGGCGTCCTATGTGAAGGCGAACCTGGAATTCCACCGCACCCTCTACCTGCGTGCCCACGCCCCGGCGATGCTGGCGCTGGCGGAAACGGTGTGGCTGCAGACCGGGCCGTCGATGCGCCAATTGTACGAACGCATCGGCATGGGCCGCGTCGCCGATTACCACCGCAAGGCCATCCAGGCGCTGGCGGCGGGCGACGAGGCGGGGCTGCGCCTCGCGATCCGCGCCGATGTGCGCCAGGGCTTGTCGATGCTCGGCTCCGAGGGGCTCGACGCCGCATGACCCGCGATATGACCCGCGCCGCCCTCTGGACCCTGTGGCGCCCGCCGGGCCTGGCCCGCGCCACGCGCGCCCACGCCTGACCGGCCGCGCCGGCGCCGCGCCCGAGCTGCGCGCGCGGCCCGGGGCGCGGCCCCCCCTTCCCAGATCTCCCCGCGCCGACGACCGGCGCGCCAATCGACGGTTCCCAGAATGACCCTGCTCAATCCCCGCCCGCTCTCCGACTACCAGGCCATGGACGCCGCCCATCACTGGCACCCGTTCACCGACACCGCCGACCTCAACCGCACCGGGACCCGGATCATCGACCGGGCCGAGGGCGTGTGGATCGAGGAGCTGGGCGGCAAGCGCCTGCTCGACGGCATGGCGGGGTTGTGGTGCATGAATCTCGGCTATGGCCGCGACCGCATCGTCGACGCCGTCTCCCGCCAGATGAAGGAGCTGCCCTACTACAACGCCTTCTTCCAGTGCGCCCATCCGCCGGTGGTGGAATTCGCCGCCGCGCTGGCCGAGAAGGCCCCGGCGCATATGAACCGGGTGTTCTTCACCAACTCCGGCAGCGAATCCAACGACACCGTGTTCCGGCTGGCGCGGGTCTACTGGGACAGCCTCGGCAAGCCTTCCAAGAAGGTCTTCATCGGGCGGCATAACGGCTATCACGGCTCCACCGTCGCCGCCGCCAGCCTCGGCGGCATGGGCGGGATGCACGCGCAGTCCGGCCTGCCGATCGAGGGCGTCGTCCATATCGACCAGCCCTACTGGTACGGCGAGGGGCTTGCGACCGGCATGACTCCCGAGGAATTCGGGCTCGAACGCGCCCGGCAGCTGGAAGCGAAGATCGACGAGATCGGCGAGGAGAATGTCTGCGCCTTCATCGCCGAGCCGATCCAGGGCGCCGGCGGCGTCATCATCCCGCCCGAGAGCTACTGGCCCGAGATCGCCCGCATCTGCCGCGAACGCGAGATCCTGCTGATCGCCGACGAGGTGATCTGCGGCTTCGGGCGCACGGGGAAATGGTGGGGCTCCGAGACCTACGGGATCGAGCCGGACCTGATGCCCATCGCCAAGGGCATCACCGGCGGCTACCTGCCGATGGGCGGCGTCTTCATCTCGGACCGCGTGGCCGGGCCGGTGATGGAGAAGGCGGGCGAGTTCTACCACGGCTACACCTGGTCCGGGCACCCGGCGGCCTGCGCGGCGGGGCTCGAGGTGCTGAAGATCATGGACGAGGAGCAGGTGGTGGAGCGCGCCGGGGCGGTGCTGGCGCCGAAGCTGGCCGAGACCTGGGCCGCGCTGGCGGATCACCCGCTGGTGGGCGAGGCGCGGACCAAGGGCGTCCTCGGCGCGCTGGAGCTGGCGGCCGACAAGGAGACCGGCGCGCGGTTCGAAGGCGCCGGGGCCGGGACCCTCGCGCGGGACTTCTGCGTGTCCGACGCCGGGCTGGTGATGCGGGCGGTGGGCGACACGATGATCGTCTCGCCGCCGCTGAGCATCACCGAGGCGGAGATCGAGGAGCTGGGCGTCCGCGCCCGCAAGGCGCTGGACCTGACGGCGGATGCGCTGGTCAGGGCGGGTCACAAGGTGGCCTGAGGCGGGGGGGCTTCGGCCCCCCCTTCTGCTTTCCGGGGGCGCAGACCGGCCCATCGCGGCCCGCCTGCGGCGGTCCGCATCCGGCCCGCCCTGCTCCCCTTTTGCGCGCCTTTTGCGGCGGCGCGCGTTTTCCATTCGGCCAATGCATGTCCGCCATGACCGACGCGCCCCTTGCCGGGCGCCGCGGTGCAGCATATTTCATAAGGCAGCCGTATGGAGCAGGCCGGTTGGCAGCCCGGCCCCGCGCGCGTCCCCGATGTCCCTCGCAGGACGCGCGCGGCTCCGCAGGGCTTGGCGGCGCGCATCGACGCGCCGCGCAGCGGCCGCGGCGACCAGACCCATCCCCCCCGGGCCGCGCCTGCGCGCCCGTTTCCGGCCATCCGGTCCGGGGCCTGATCGCGAGGAAAGACCTTACATGCCCACCGATACCCGCGCCCGCCTGATCGCCGGTTTCCTCATGTCCGGGACCATGTCCCTGACCATGTCCGGCATCATGGCGGTGATCTTCATGCCCGGCGTGCCGACGCTCGGCATGTGGCTCAGCCACTGGCTGATGGCCTGGCCGTTCGCCTTCGTGCTGTCGGCGATCTACGCGCCGATCATGGGCGGGATCGCGATGCGCCTCGCCGCCCGCCGGACCTGACCCCGCGGGCGCGCCCGGCGCGCCGGCCCCGCCAGGGGCGCGTCAGGCCAGGATCATTCCCGCCGCCGCCACGCCCATCCCGAGGAAGGCGAGGCAGACCGAGGCGAGGTTGACCGTGGCCATCTTGCGCAGCCGCGGCTGCGCTTCCCCGAGGCTGAGGCCGGATTTCTTCACCGCCAGCCCCTCGAGAATGCACCAGATGATGCCGCCGAGCCCGGCGACGGCGATGACGACGCCGATATAGACGAGGATGATCATGGGCCTGCCTCTCCGGGGGCGGGTTGCGGTCGGGCGGGGCATACACGATGCGCGCCCGGGGCGCGAGTCCCCCCGCGGCCCCGGGACATCCCGCCGAAAACCTCCTGTCACAACGCGGTAACGCCGGGGATTCCATTCTGAGTCCACCGGCGCATTGCGCTGTTCATTTGTAATTCAGGAGGTAATCCCATGTCTTTCGATGCGTTCATCTTCAAGGCCGCGGCCGATTTCAGCAAGGATGGCGGCGACGGGCTGATCGTCGATGACGACCGCCCCTTCCCCAGCACGGGCGACGGCGGCCATGGCGACGACTGGTGCGACCTGCTCTCGATGGGCGGCGGCGTGCTGGACGAGGCGCCGGGCGGCGAGACGCACTGGTTCGACGGCGGCCTGCTGATCTGAGCCCGCGCGCCGGTCGTCTCCGCGCGATCCGCGCGGCGTTTGGCCCGGCCCCGGCCCCTTGCACGGGCATGGGGGATGCGGAAGACTCCGCCCCCGCAGGCAGGGCGGGCCGCGTGCGCCGCACGGGCCCCCGCCCGGAACGGAAAAGGGGCCGAACATGGCGGTATTCAAGCGCGCCGTCCTGAAGGCGAAGAGCATGATGCGGCGGTCGCCGCCCATCTCCCGCGTCGAGGGCAACGATTACAACGACGCCCCCGATTTCGCGCGCGCCGTGTTCATCGGCGGCCTGCATCGCAGCGGGACCACCCTGCTGGAACGGATGCTGGCGGCGCGCTACGACGTCTCGGTCCTGCGCGCCAACGTGCCCGAGAGCGAGGGCCAGCACATGCAGTCGGTCTACGCCCCGGGCGCCGCCTATGGCGGGCCGGGCCGCTTCGCGCTGAGCGAGAAGGCTCAGGAGGACCTGCGCGCCCTGCCGGGGGCCGAGGCGTGCCGCGCGAAGATGCTGGCCGACTGGAAGCGGTTCTGGGTCGGGACCTCGCCCATCCTGCTGGAGAAATCGCCGCCGAACCTCACCAAGATCTGGTGGCTGCGGCAGGTGTTCCCGGGCGCGCGCTTCGTCATCATGTCCCGCGATCCGCGGGCGGTGGCGGGAGCGACGCACAAGTGGACCCACAGCACGCTGGCCGAGATGATGGCCCATTGGGACGCCGCCTACACCAGGGCGCTGGCGGATTTCCGGGACGAGGACTGCATCCTGGTGCGCTACGAGGACCTGGTGGAGGACCCGGAAGGCGAGATCGCCCGCCTCGGCGCCTTCATCGGCGCGCCCGAGCGCCCCGCGGAAGCCGAGGTCGAGGACCGGCACAGCGAGCTGCGCAACTCCAACGCCAAGTATTTCGAGATGCACGAGGGCGCCCGCTACGGCGCCGGCGCCTGGGACAAGCTCGGCTACGAGGTCTGAGCGGAGGGGCGGGGGGCGCAAAAGCCCCCCGCCGCCCGGTCATTCGGGCGTGTAGCCGCCGCCCGACGGCGTATCGAGCCACCACACATCCCCGGCCGCCATCTCCACCTTGTCGGCGCTGCGCAGCTCCTCGACCGCGCCGCCTGCGCGGATCACCCGCGTGCGCCCCAGCGCGCCCGGCCCGCCCTTGCCCAGCCCCGGGGGCGGCGTCACGCGGTGCCCGGACAGGATCGCCGCCGTCATCGGCTCGAGGAACCGGATCTTGCGCCGCGTGCCGTCGCCGCCGCGGAACGCCCCCTCGCCTCCCGAGCCGCGACGGATCGAGAACTCCTCCAGCAGCACCGGGAAGCGCCATTCCAGCACCTCGGGGTCCGTGAGGCGGGAATTGGTCATGTGCGTGTGCACCCCCGACGTGCCGGGGTGGCCGGAGCCGTCATGGTCGATCCCGGCGCCCGAGCCGCCGCAGACGGTTTCGTAATACTGCCACTGGGCGTTGCCCCAGGTGGTGTTGTTCATCGTCGACTGCGCCGCCGCCTGAACCCCCGTCGCCAGCAGCAGCGCCGAGGTAACCGCCTGAGACGTCTCCACATTCCCCGCGATCACCGCGGCGGGGTATTTCGGCGACAGCATGGTGCCTTCGGGCAGCACCACCTTCAGCGGCGCCATCACCCCTTCATTCATCGGGATGCCGTCCTGCACCAGCAGGCGGAAGACATAGAGGACGGCGGCCCGGGTCACCGGCTCGGGCGCGTTGTAATTGGTGGCGAGCTGCCCGGTGGCGCCGGTGAAGTCCACCACCGCCTCGCGCGCCGCGCGGTCGACGGTCAGCTTCACCCGGATCTCGCGCGGGTTGCCGTCGAAATCGGGGTCCATCGGATAGGTGATTTCGGCGTCCGAAAGCTGCGCGATGGCGCGGCGCACGCATTCCTCGGCGTTCTTCTGGACATGGCCCATATAGGCCTCGACCACCTCGCGGCCGAACTGGGCGACCATCTTGCGGATCTCGGCCGCGCCCTTGGCGCAGGAGGCGACCTGGGCCTTCAGGTCCGCGATGTTCACGTCCACCGCCCGCACGGGGTGCTTGCCGGAGAGGAGCAGTTCGCGCGTCGCCTCCTCCCGGAACACGCCGTTTTCGACCAGCTTCCAGTTGTCGATCAGCACGCCCTCGTCTTCCACGACGCGGGAATCCGGCGGCATGGAACCGGGGGTGAGGCCGCCGATATCCGTGTGGTGGCCGCGGGCGGCGGCGTAGAACAGGATCTCGGTCTCGCTCTCGTCCCAGACCGGGGCCACCACGGTGACGTCCGGCAGGTGGGTGCCGCCGTTGTAGGGCGCGTTCAGGCACCAGGCGTCGCCGGGTTTCATCACCGGATTCTGCGCCATGATCGCCTTCACCGAGGCGGACATGGACCCGAGATGCACCGGCATGTGCGGCGCGTTCGCCACCAGGTCCCCGGCGCGGTCGAAGATGGCGCAGGAGAAGTCGAGCCGCTCCTTGATCGTCACGGAGACGGCGGTGTTTTCCAGCACCGCGCCCATCTGCTCGGCGATCGACATGGTGAGGTTGTTGAACACCTCGAGCAGCACCGGGTCGGCCTCGGTCCCCGCGGCGAAGGCGGTGGGGCGGGCCTCGATGCGGTGGAGCATGACGTGGTCATGGGCGGTGACGCGGGCCTGCCAGCCCGGCTCGATGACGATGGAGGTGTGGTGTTCCACCAGCACCGCGGGACCGGTGAGGCGGTCGCCGGGGCGCATGTCCTCGCGCTTCACGAACCGGGCTTCCTGCCAGGCGCCGCCGGCATAGATCGGGGCGGAGAGGGCGGTGGGGAAGGCGTCCTCGGGGCGTTCTTCCACGGCCAGCGTCGGTTCCGAGAGGTCCGCGGCCTTGCCGATGGCCTCCATCGAGATCGCCTCGATCACCAGCGGCTTGTCGCCGGGATCGAAGCCGAACCTTGCCTTGTGCGCCTCGGCGAAGGCGGCGCGCATGGCGGCCTCGGTGTCGAAGGGGATCGGCAGGGCGGTGTCGGTGCCCTGGACCTTCAGCATCAGCAGCGGCACGAAGCTCATGTCGCGCTGGTGGACGCCCTGGGCCTCGATCTCATCCGCGCAGGTGCCGGTCAGGCGGTCGAGATCGGCCGCGGCCTGGAGGCGGGTTTCGCGGCCCAGCACCGCTTCCACCGCCTGCTGGCGGCTGGCGCGGATGTCGGCGAGGCCCATGCCGTAGGCGGACAGCAGCGAGGCCATGGGGTGAATGAGGCACCGCTCCATCCCCAGCGCATCGGCGACGGCGCAGGCGAACTGCGCGCCCGCCCCGCCGAAGACGGTGAGGCAATAGCCCGACACGTCATGCCCGCGCTGGACGCTGATGGTCTTCACGGCATTCGCCATGTTCTCCACCGCGATGCGCAGGAAGCCTTCGGCGGCGTCCTCGGGGGTCAGGCCCGCCTCGGCGGCGGTGGCCTCAAAGCGCTTGCGGGTGGCGGCGGCGTCGAGCGGGCGGTCCGCGTCGGGTCCGAAGATCGCCGGGAAGAACTCGGGGCGCAGGCGCCCCGTAAGCACGTTGGCGTCGGTGACGGCGAGCGGCCCGCCGCGCCCGTAGGCCGCCGGGCCGGGGTCGGCCCCCGCGGATTCCGGCCCGACCTGGAGCCGCCCGTCCTTGTACATCAACAGGCTGCCGCCCCCGGCGGCGACCGTGTGGATATGCATCATCGGCGCGCGCATCCGCACGCCCGCGACCTCGGTATGCAGGACCCGCTCGAATTCCCCGGCATAGTGGCACACGTCGGTGGAGGTGCCGCCCATGTCGAAGCCGATGATCTTCGGCTCTCCGGCGATCTCAGAGGTCCGCACCGCGCCCACCACGCCCCCCGCGGGGCCCGAGAGGATGGCGTCCTTGCCCTGGAACATGCGCGCGTCGGTCAGCCCGCCGCTGCTCTGCATGAACATCAGTTTCCCGGCCATGTCCCCGTCGAAGGCCGCGGCGACGCGGTCCACGTAACGGCGCAGGATGGGCGACAGGTAAGCGTCGACCACGGTCGTATCCCCGCGGCTGACCATCTTCATCAGCGGCGAGACCTCGTGGGAGACGCTGACCTGGGTGAAGCCGACCTCGCGGGCGATGGCGCCGGCGCGTTTCTCGGCCTCGGTGAAGCGATAGCCGTGCACGAAGACCACTGCGCAGGCGTCGATCCCGTCGGCCTTGGCCGCCGCCAGCGCCGCGCGCAGGGCGGCCTCGTCCAGCGGCGTCTCCACCGTGCCGTCGGCGCGCACCCGCTCATCCGCCTCGATCACGCGTTCATAAAGCTGTTCGGGCAGGATGATGTGCCGGTCGAACAGCCGCGGCCGCGCCTGGTAGGCGAGGCGCAGCTGGTCCCCCAGCCCCTTTGTGATCACAAGCGCCGTGCGGTCGCCCTTGCGCTCCAGCAGCGCGTTGGTGGCCACCGTGGTGCCCATCTTGACGCTTTGAACCCGCCCGGCCGGGATCGGGTCGTCGCCGGACAGGCCCAGGAAGCGCCGGATCCCCTCAAGCGCGGCGTCGCGGTACTGCTCGGGGTTCTCGGACAACAGCTTGGCGGTGGAGAGCCGCCCCTCGGGGTCCCGCGCCACCACGTCGGTGAAGGTGCCGCCGCGGTCGATCCAGAAATCCCATTGGGTCATGCGTGTCCCGCCTTCCTGCTGGCTGTCGTCAGGCAACCTGCGTATCCCTGAACGCAGGGCTGCGGCAAGGGGAGCGGACGTGCGGATACGAGAGCTTGAAGAGGCGGACCTGGGCGCCGTCGCGGAAATCTGGAACCCGCTGATCCGGGACAGCGCCGTGACCTTCACGAGCGACGAGAAGACGCCGGAGGCCCTGTCGGCCTGGCTGGCCGCAGGCCCGCCCCGGCTGGCGGCCGAGGAGGACGGGCGCCTGCTGGGCTTCGCCTGCTGGGGCGCGTTCCGCGGCGGGCCGGGCTATGCGCGAATCGCCGAGCACACCATCCTGCTGGCCGGGGACGCGCGGGGCCGCGGCGTTGGCCGGGCGCTGATGGACGCGCTCGGGGGCCGGGCGCGGGCCGAGGGGCTGGGCAGCCTCGTCGGCGGCATCTCGGGCGAGAACGCCCCCGCCATCGCCTTCCACGCGGCGCTGGGCTTCGATGAGGTCGGCCGCCTGCCGCGCGCGGGATGGAAGTTCGGGCGCTGGATGGACCTGGTGCTGATGCAGAAGCTGCTGTGACGCAACGCGGCGCCCGCCGGGGCCTCAAATTCGTTGATCCAGCAGGGCATCGGGGCGATGGTCCGTCCATTCAGGACGGTCCCTCCCACCCATGCCCGACGGCTCCGGGTGGGGCGGAAGTGGAGGAATTTCAATGCGATCCGTGCCCACCTGGGTCTTTCTGCTGTGCCTTCTGACCGGGCTGCTGCTCATGGTCGCCTTCGGCTGGGTGGTGCGCAGCAACACGATGGGCATTCCCCGCTTCGGGGCCGTGGGCGAGGCGGCGGTCGAGGTCGCGACCTTCCCGGACACCGCGCGCCGCGCGTTGAAGGAGCTCAAGCAGCAGGTCGACGGCTCCTTCAAGGATCACGCCATCGCGGTGAAGCGCGACCCCGAGCTCGATTTCTCGGGGCTGACGCCGATCGTCTCCGCGGATGCGGCGCTGCCGGGGCTGATGCTGCGCGGCGACACCGGGCGCGCGCTGCCGGGCTGGCGCCTGCTGGCGGGCACCTTCGGCCTCGACGGCGACGTGAAGAACGCGGCGCTGCTGCTCGCCCCCGACCTGTCGGTCGCGCGGGTCTGGGTGCTGGAGGAGATCCAGGTCGGCGACGTGCCGATGAAGCCGCGCTACCGCAAGTTCCCGCACGGCATCGACATCACCCGGGACGGGTCGATCGTGTTCACCTATGACGGCTCGATCTCGCTGCAGAAATTCAACGCCTGCGGCGGGCGCGACTGGGCCATTCCCGGCCATTATCACCACGCGGTGACGCTGACCGAGGACCAGCGCCATGTCTGGACCTTCAACGACTACCAGAGCCTGGGCAAGGTGCGCGTGGCGGATGGCGAGGTGGTGCAGGAGATCCCGGTCTTCGACATCATCGACGCGAACCCGATGATCGACATCCTCGAGATGCGCATGGAGCATTCCACCGACCACGGGGTCAACAGCCGCGACACCGAGGGCCGCTGGATGGCGGACCCGCACCATTTCAACGACGTCGACCCGCTGCCGCCCAGCCTCGTGGACCGCTTCCCGATGTTCGAGGAAGAGGACCTGCTGGTCTCGGTGCGCTCGCTCAACCTCGTCTTCGTGCTCGACCCGGACGACCTGAAGGTCAAGTGGTGGCGCGCGGGCGCGACCCGGCGCCAGCATGACCCCGACTGGACCGAGGACGGCGAGATCCTGGTGTTCGACAACCGCATGAGCATGGACGACAGCCGGATCGTCGCCTTCGACCCGGCGTCCATGGCGGTCAGAACCGTGCTGGACGGGGACGGGTATGACTTCTACACCCGGGTCCGCGGCAAGCAGCAGCTGATGCCCGACGGGTCGCTGGCGGTGACCAGCCCGCAGCAGGGCCGCGCCTTCGAGCGCGCGCCCGACGGGACCCTGGCGCTGGAGCTGATCAATCTCAAGCCCGGCGGCACGGACCAGGTCTACACCCTGTCCGAGCTGAAATGGCTGCCGACCGATTATTTCGACAAGGAGGCTTTCACATGCCCGACCCCCGGCTGACCGTCGCCCTCGCGGCCCTGCCGCTGATCCTCGCCGCCGCGCCGGCCGCGGCCTATATCGGCCCCGGCGCGGGCGCGGGCACCATCGCCGTGGTGCTGGGCATCCTCGCCTCGGTGGTGATGGCGTTCTTCGCCATCCTCTACTACCCGATCAAGCGGATGCTGAAGAAGAAGAAGGCGGCCCGGACCGAGGCGCCGAAGACGGACGGGCCCGACGCGTGAACTGGCTGCTCGCCGCGGCGCTCTGCGTCGCGCTGGTCGAGATGTTCATGGCGCTGCCGCTGGCCGCGCCGCTGCGGGCGCTGACCCGCTCGGCGGGCAAGGCGGCCCGGGTGGTGTCCGCGAAGGGCGTCTCCGACCACTGGAAAGAGAAGGCGATGGGCGCCTATGCCCGGGCGACCTTCGCGGCGACCGGCAGGCTGGCCCTCCTGCTCGGGCTGATCTTCGCGGCGGCCTATGCGCTCGTGCTGCTGTTCGACGCCGTCTCGGGCGGGTTCGAGGCTTTCCTGCTGTCCTGGACCGGGATCATCGCCACCCTCGTGCTGGCGACCGGCTACGCGGTGGCGCGCCGCAAGCTCGGCGGCGCGTCCGATTACAGCGCGCTGGACAAGCTGCTGCACCGCGCCGCGCTGGGCGCCCGCCCGATCGCGGAGATGAGCTTCGACCTGGACCAGGGCCAGGCGAAGCCGGACGTCGCGGCGGTCCGCGCCGGGCGGCACGTGTTCGTGACCGGGCTGGCCCGGGCCGGCACCACCATCCTGATGCGCCGGATCCATGGCGGCGGGGGCTTCCGGTCGCTGACCTATCGCGACATGCCCTTCGTGCTGGCCCCCAACCTGTGGGGCGCGAAGATCGGCGCCGCGAAGGCCGGGACCGAGGCCGCCGAGCGCGCCCATGGCGACCGCATCAAGGTCAGCGTCGACAGCCCCGAAAGCCTCGACGAGGTGTTCTGGCGGGTGTTCGACGGGGAAAGCTACATCGCCCCCGACCACCTTCTGCCGCATCGCCCGGACGAGGAGCTGCGCGGCCGGTTCGCGGCCTATGTCGGCGCGATCCTGAAGTCCGGCGGCGGGTCGCGATACCTGTCGAAGAACAACAACAACGTGCTGCGGCTTCCGGCCCTGCGCGCGACCTTCCCCGAGGCGCTGATCCTCGTGCCGTTCCGCGACCCGCTGACCCATGCCAGGTCGCTGATGCGCCAGCACGAGAACTTCCTCGACCAGCAGCGGGGCGATCCGTTCGTGGCGTCCTACATGACCTGGCTCGGCCATCACGAGTTCGGCCGCGACCACCGCCCGTTCCGCTTCGGCGATGCGGAAGCGGCGCGGCTGGCGGCGCTGGATCCCGGCACGCTCGACTACTGGCTGGAGGTCTGGCGACAGACCTACGCCCATGTCGAGCAGACCGCCCCCGCGGACGCGATCTTCGTGTGTTACGAGACGCTCTGCGAGGATCCCTCGGTCTGGGAGCGGCTCGCCGGCATCGTCGGGGTCGAGGGCGGCTCGGACGAGGAGCCGTTCTCGCTCGGCCGCGGGGCGCAGGCCGAGGGCGTCTCTCCGGCGGCGCTGGAGGAGGCGCGGGCGATCTACGACCGCCTGGCCCGGCGGGCCGCGGACGCGCTGGGCTGACGTCCCGCGCCGCGGGCGGGGTCGGGGCGCCCGTCCGGGGAGGCGGCGCCCGCGCCGGTCTCCGGCCATCCATCCCGACGAAAACCGACGAAAAAAATGGGGCCGGGAAAATTCCGGCCCCAGTGATCTCGGAACGAGGGACAGTGAGAAAGGTATGCCTCGAAATGCTTCCTCAAAGATGACCGGCAGCTGAACCGCCGGTCGGAAAAAAGGGGTCCGCTCCGCACGAAATACCCCTGGCGAAGCGGACCCGTCCGTCCTGGGCCGGAGGATGCGGCGCGGACGCGGTCAACCCCATCGACCGCCTTTTCATCCCATCCCCGTTGAATGGACGGTGCGGGCCGTAATGCCCGCCTCGCCCCGGGTCCGGGATGCGCGCCGCGTCCGGTTCGGACGCCGTCACACACACACCGTTGTGCAACACGAACCATTAACCACCCCGCACGTGACGGCCCTGTGACAGCATCGCGAGGCCGCGTGACGCGGGGCGTGAAAATGCGTGAAATCGCGTGACAACCCGTGACAAAGGCCGAAATGCCCCAATTTGGGCGGAAATGGGGCGGGTTCAGAGGGTTTCGAGCGCCCGGATCAGCATCGCGGGGTCGGCGTTGCCGCCGGTGACGACCGCGATGACGGGGGATTCGCCCATCCCCGGGCGCAGCGCGGCGGCCAGCGCCGCGGCGCCGCCCGGCTCGGGCGTGATCTTCAGGCGCAGCATCGCCAGCGCCATCGCCCGCAGCGCCTCGTCGTCCGACACCGCCACGCCCGGCCCGGCCAGCCGCTGCAGGATCGGGAAGGTGATCTCGCCGGGGCTCGGCGTCAGGATCGCGTCGCAGATCGAGCCCGAGAGCGCCGGGTTCGCCACCCGCGCCCCGCCGTCGAGCGAGCGGGCCATGTCGTCGAACCCCTCCGGCTCGACGGGCCGCATCCGCAGGCCCGGCGCCTCCGCCTCCAGCGCCAGCGCGACCCCCGCGGACAGGCCCCCGCCGCCGCAGCACACGAAGACGTCGGCCCCGGTCACCCCCGCCTCCCGCGCCTGGGCGGCGAGCTCGAGCCCCACGGTCCCCTGGCCCGCGATCACCATCGGCTCGTCATAGGGGCGCACCAGGGTCAGCCCGCGCGCGGCGCAGAGCGCCTCGCCGATCGCCTCGCGGCTCTCGCCCCCGGGGCGGTCATAGGTGACCACCTCGGCCCCGTAGAAGGCGGTGTTGGCCAGCTTCAGCGCCGGCGCGTCGCTGGGCATGACGATGACGGCGGGAACCCCGAGCATCTGCGCCGCGCAGGCGATCCCCTGCGCGTGGTTGCCCGAGGAATAGGCGAGCACGCCGCGCGCCCGCGCGTCGTCGGGCAGGGCGGTCAGGGCCGACCAGGCGCCGCGGAACTTGAAGCTGCCGGTGCGCTGCAGGCATTCGGCCTTCACCAGCACCCGGCGCCCGGCGATCTCGTCCAGGAAGGGGCTTTCCAGCAGCGGCGTGCGCACGGCGACGGGGGCGAGCCGCGCGGCGGCGGCGCGGATGGCGGCGATGTCGGTCATGGGAAGCTCCGGCGGCTGACGCGGCCCCGGGGGCGGGGCGCGACCGGCACTCTGCCGCGCCCGCGCCCCGCGCGCCACCCCGCGCAAACGCCTGCCGGGCGCGGCGCGGCCGGGCGGCGCGGGGGCCCTGGCCCCCCAAGCCCGGCCGCTCCCCCCCCCCGGGCGGCCGGTCAGAGGCCCGGGAGGAACCCGCGCAGCGCCGCCGCCGCCTCCGGCTCGTCCAGGAAGGGCGCGTGGCCGCGATCCGGGATCACGGCGGTGGTGCAGCCCTCCTGTCCCGCCATCTCCGCCAGCGTTTCGGCCGAGAGGATGTCCGAATTGGCCCCCCGCAGCGCCAGCACCGGCAGCCCGGCGCAGGGGGTCCAGAGCGCCGAGAGGTCGATCTGCGGCGGCGCCTCGGCCAGCCCGGCCAGGGAGATTTCGGCGATGGCGGGGTCGTAGGAGATGACCGGCCGCCCGTCCTCGTCCGCGTCGTAGATCGCCCGCGCGTACGCCTCCCACCGGGCCTCGGACACGCCGGGGAAGTCCGCCGCGTGGACCTCCTGCATCCGCCGCGCGGCCTCGGCGAAATCGGGGGCCTTCACCTGCTTGCCCGCATAGCCCGCGATACGCGTCAGCCCCGCGACCTCGACCTTCGAGCCCACGTCGTTGAGCACGAGGCCCGAGAGCAGGCCGGGCCGCATGGCGTGCATCAGCATCCCCAGGATGCCCCCCCGGGAGGTCCCGATGACGGCGACGCGCGAGATCCCGAGATGGTCGAGCAGCGCGAGCGCGTCCCCCGCCTCGACCCCCACCTGGTATTCCGTCGCCGGGTCCGCCGCGTGCCCGGACGCCCCGCGCCCGCGGGTGGACAGGCGGATCACCCGGTATTCGGGCAGCAGCGCGGGCAGGTGCGCGAAATCCGCGACGTTGCGGGTCAGCCCGGCGAGGCAGAGGACCGGGGGCGCGTCGTTGCCGGTATCCTCGAAATGCAGGCGCAGGCCGTCGGGGGCGTGGAAGAACGGCATCACGGCGCCTCCGCGATGGCGGGCACGCCGGTCAGGTCCTGCGCCACCCGGTCCGGGCGCCAGGGCAGGCGGTCCATCGGTTTGCCCATCCGGTTGACCCAGAGCGTGCGGAAGCCGTAGCCGCTCGCCGCCGCCGCGTCCCAGCCGTTGGAGGACACGAACAGCACCTCCTGCGCGCAGGTCCCGAACTGCCGGCCCACCAGGTCGTAGACGCGGGGGTTGGGCTTGAACACGCCGCAGCCCTCGACCGAGATCAGCGCATCCAGCCGGTCCGCGATCCCCGCCGCATCCGCCGCGCTGCGCAGCATCTCGGGCGAGCCGTTGGACAGGATCGCGGTGCGCAGGCCCCGGCCCTTCAGCGCGGCCAGCATCGCCGGGACCTCGGGGTACGCCTCGAGCCGGTCATAGAGGGCCATCAGCTCGGTCTTCTCGGCCTCGGTCAGCCCGCCCACGGTCTCGGCCGCGTAGTCGAGCCCGTCGCGGGTGACGGAGCGGAAATCGGTATGGACCCCGGCGGTCGCGCGCAGCCAGGTGTATTCCAGCTGCTTGGCGCGCCAGGTCTCGGCCAGCTGCGGCCAGCATTCGGCCAGCCGCGCGCCCTCGGGGCGCGCCGCGAGGGTGCGGGCGGCGGCGGCGACATCCAGAAGGGTGCCGTAGGCGTCGAAGACGCAGGTGGTGATGGGCATGGGCGCTTCTCTCTCCCCCAACGCGCGTCGCCGTCTTGTGCGCGGCGGTCTGCGCGGTCTGCACGCGGCGCCGGGGGGCGCCGGGGTTGGGAGAAGCTTTGCGCGTCGCGGCCCCGGGGGCAAGGCGGGGCGGGCGCGGGACGCTCATCTCTGCGCGAGGGGCGGGGAGGGCGTCCGGCCCCCCGGCGGCGCGCGCCGGACCCGGGCCAGGTCGGGCGCTTGCGCCGCGCGGGGGGGAAAGAGCGGACCGGCCCCGCGGGCCGGGGCGGCGGGGGGGACGCGGGCCGGGATCAGCCCACGCAGTTGGCGGCGTGGGCCAGCAGCGACGCCTCGCCGGTCGACAGCAGGCGCGCGCCGACCGCGGCGCAGGCCACGTCGTCGGCGCGGCGGGCGCAGTCGCGCAGCGCCTCGGCCTGGGCGGCCACGGTGGACATGCCGACGCGCGCGGCCGAGGCGGCGACGTCGCCGGACAGCCGCTCGATCTTCGCCATGTCGGCGCGGCGCAGCGCGTGGTCGATGGAGATCAGCCGCTCGGTCACCATCAGCATGGCGTCCTCGACGATCTCCCGGCACATGTCCGGCCCCACGGCGGCGCCCAGTTCGGCCAGCACGTCGGGGCTGAAGAACAGGCCTGCACGCTCCCGCCCACGGCGGGCGCTCAGTTCGACGACTTCCATAATCGGATCACTCCCTTTCAAGACGCAGTCACGCACCCGGGGACGAACTTGGCCCGAGGGCGTGAATCACGCGTTGAAACGGAGGGGGTTTTCAGCCGGATTCGACTGCGTCAGCCGCCTATCAGCGTTACCGAAGGGTGGACCTCGCCGCAGAGGGTGTCGCGACGGTTTCTGATTTCTTGCGCGGTCCAGCGGCGGATCGCCGGGTCGGCGGCGTCCATCACCCCCAGCTTCGCCAGGATCGCGGCCATGGCGCAGGCCGCGGCGGCCTCGTTGGCGCCGTCGATCTTCACCGCGACGCCATAGCCGCTTTCGGGCAGGATCGCGGTGAACATGCCGTCGGCGCCGGATTTCGCCGCCAGCCGCCCGGGCGCGGCCTTCATCAGCTCGGAACAGGCGCGGCCCGGGCCCTCGACCAGCTCCGGCCGGGCCATCATCGCGTCGCGCAGCCGGCCCGCGGCCGCGGCGCGCACGCCGGGGCCGAACCCCTCCTCGGGGCGGGCGAATCGCGCCATGGCGGCGGCCAGCCCGCGCAGGGTCGTGGCGTGGTTCGGGGCCGAGCAGCCGTCGATCCCCCAGCCGAGCGCGGGGTCGCCGGTCGCCTCGTGGATCGCCTCCTCCACCGCCTTCTGCACGGGGTGGTCGATCTCGTGATACTCCGCCCCGCCGCCGAGACGGCGGCCCAGGGTGAGGAACCCGGTATGCTTGCCCGAGCAGTTGTTGCAGACCTGGTCCGGGGTCCCGCCCGCCGCGCGCATCGCGTCGCGGGCCGCCTTGTCCTGCGGGACCTGCACGCCGCAGCGCAGGTCGGGCTCCGCCAGGCCCAGCGATTCGAGCCAGGCGTTCACGCGGGACACGTGCGCGGCGGTGGCGGTGTGCGAGGCGCAGGAGAGCGCGAGATGCTCGACCCCCAGCCCCATCGCGTCGGCGGCGCCTGATTCGACCAGCGGCAGCGCCTGCAGCATCTTGCAGGACGACCGGGGCAGGATCGTCCGTTCCGGGTCGCCCCAGCTCATCACGATCTCGCCAGCGGGGGTGCAGACGACGGCGGCGCCGTGGTGGACGTTCTCGGTGATCGGGCCGCGCGTGGTCTCGACCAGCGGCACGGAGAAGGGGGCGTCGAAGGGGGCGTCAGTCATCGCGCAGTTCCTCGGAAAATTCGTCCCCCAGCGCGTCGCGCAGCTTGCGGAAGGCAAGACGCAGCCGGGATTTCACGGTGCCGAGCGGGGCGCCGATCTGCTCGGCGATCTCGGTCTGGGTCAGCCCGGCGAAGAACGCCAGGCGCACCGTCTCGCGCTGGTCCTCGGACAGCTCCGACAGCGCCTCGCGCACCCGCGCGTCGCGGGCCGAGGCGGCGGCGCTCTCCTCCGGGTCCGGCTCCGCCTCGGGCTGGAACAACGGGTCCTCGGGATCCGGCGCGGGCCGCCTGGCGCGGCGGATCATGTCGATGCGCCGGTTGCGGGCGATGGTGAAGATCCAGGTCGAGGGCGCGGCCTTGGCGGGGTCATAGAGCGCGGCGCGCCGCCAGACGGTGACCATCACCTCCTGCGCGACCTCGTCGGCCTGGTCCGGGGCGGCGCCGCCGGCGATCAGGAAGGACTTCACCCGGCCCGCGTAGCGCCCGAACAGGTCGGCGAATGCAGCGCGGTCGCCCCCGGCGATCCGCGCGAGGAGCGCGGCGTCCGCCGCCGCATCCGCGGCGCGGGATCCCGGGGGGTCCTTTTCAGGGCCCCCGGCTGCGCCTCCTGGGATCGGGACATTCATTAAGAATTCAGGTCTTTCACCGGTCAGTCTTCGCGCTGGATGCGCCCCTTCCACCGCCTGCGGGTCCGCGGGCGGGAAGGGGTGGCGCCGCACCCGATTTCGGGGTTAGGTTACGGCCTAACGCGACGGCTGAAAAGACGCGAGGGCATGGCGGGTGCGGCGGCAGGCGCCGTTTCCCGGACAGGGCCGGTGAGAACGAGCAAGAGGCGATGATGAGTGCAAGCATTTCCCGCGCTTTCCGCGCCGGCGCCCTGGGCGCGCTGGTTGCGGCGGGTATGGCCGCGGCCCCGCTGGGCGCGGCGCAGGCGCAGCAGCAGGTGGCGAGCCGCGTCGACGCGAAGGACGCGTGGTCGATCTTCACCGCGGACGTGGACGGCAAGGTCTGCTGGATCGTGAGCGAGCCGACCACCTCGACCGCCCGCAAGGGCGGCAAGGTGGTGCAGGTGCGCCGCGGCGACATCTACCTGATGGTCTCGGTCCGCCCCGGGCAGGGCGTGAAGAACGAGATCAGCATGGTCGCGGGCTATCCCTTCAAGCCCGGCTCGGAGGTGAAGGCGACCATCGGGTCCCAGACCTACGAGATGTTCACCAAGGGCGAGAACGCCTGGCTGGACGACCCGTCGATCGACGACCGCATGGTCGTCGCGATGAAGAAGGGCATCACCGCCAAGCTGGTGGGCGTCTCGTCCCGCGGGACGCAGACCGAGGACACCTTCTCGCTGCGCGGCTTCACCGCCGCGATCACCCTGGCGCAGGACCTGTGCAAGTGATCCGGCGCCGCCCCGGCGCTTGACCGCGGGGCGGATCGCTGGCAAGGGACGGGCGAACGGCCTGCCGGGGGGACTCCCGGCGGGCCATTTGACGTTTTTCGACATGCGCCCCCCAAGGGCCTGCGCCGAGGAGAGCCGACCATGACCGAGCGGGATTTCGCGACCGAGCGTTCCGAGGCTTCTGCGCGTGACGACGCGGCCGCCGAGGCGGCGCCCGACGCGGCCATCGACGCGCCCGACCGCCCGGGCCAGGGCGAGGCCGCGGCGCCGGACGTGAAGGTGCTCCCGCGCCTCAAGCCCGCGGGCAAGCAGCGCCTGGTCGGCATGACCCGCGACGCGATGAAGGACGCCTTCGCCGCGGTCGGCGTGCCGGAAAAGCAGCTCAAGATGCGCGTCGGCCAGGTCTGGCGCTGGATCTACGCCCGCGGCGTGGCCGATTTCGACGAGATGACCGACCTGTCGAAAACCTTCCGCGCCCAGCTGTCCGAGAATTTCCGCCTCGAGCGCCCCGAGATCGTCACCCGCCAGGTGTCCACCGACGGCACCCGCAAGTACCTGCTGCGCATCGATGGCGGGCACGAGGTCGAGGCCGTCTACATCCCCGAGGAAGACCGCGGCACGCTCTGCGTCTCCTCCCAGGTCGGCTGCACGCTGACCTGCTCGTTCTGCCATACCGGCACCCAGAAGCTGGTGCGCAACCTGACCGCCGGGGAGATCGTCGACCAGATCCTGGTCTGCCGCGACGACCTCGACGAATGGCCCCGCGCGGGCGAGCGGCCGGATGAGCGCCGGATGCTCTCCAACATCGTGCTGATGGGCATGGGCGAGCCGCTCTACAACACCGACAACGTGCGCGACGCGATGAAGATCGCGATGGACAACGAGGGGATCAGCATCTCCCGCCGCCGCATCACGCTGTCCACCTCGGGCGTGGTCCCGGAGATCACCCGCGCGGGCGAGGAGATCGGGTCCATGCTGGCCATCTCCCTCCACGCCACCACCGACGAGGTGCGCGACAAGCTGGTGCCGGTGAACAAGAAGTGGAACATCGCCAAGCTGATGCAGGCCTGCCGCGACTATCCCAAGCTGTCCAACGCCGAGCGGATCACGTTTGAATACGTGATGCTCAAGGGCGTGAACGACAGCGACGCGGACGCGCTGCGGCTGGTCAAGCTGATCGCGGGGATCCCGGCCAAGATCAACCTGATCCCGTTCAACGCCTGGCCCGGCTCTCCTTACGAACGCTCCGACTGGGACCGGATCGAGGCTTTCGCCGAGATCGTGAACCGCGCCGGCTACGCCTCGCCCGTGCGCACCCCGCGCGGGCAGGACATCATGGCCGCCTGCGGGCAGCTGAAATCGGCGACCGAGCGGGCGCGCAAGACCAGGGCGCAGATCGCGGCCGAAGCCGGGCTGGCCTGACCCCGTCATGGAGCCGACCGCCTCGATCATCACGCCCGAAATGCTGGGCGTGCAGGCCGAACTGAACTGGTACGGCGGCGTGGACGCGCGGCTGGTGCTGACCGGCGCGCTGATCGTGCTGATGCTGGCGACGCGCTGGCTGGTCGTCTCGCTGGTCCATCGGCGGGCGACCTTCCTGTCGGACGTGGACCGCCGCCGCATCGCGTTCGCGCGCAACGGCACCTCCATCGCCATCCTGCTGGGGCTGCTGGGGCTGTGGTCGCCCGAGCTGTCGGAATTCGCCCTCTCGCTCACCGCCTTCGCCGTGGCCATCGTGATCGCGACGAAAGAGCTGATCATGTGCTTCGCCGGCGGCGTGGTGCGGGGCCTGTCGGGCAGCTTCGCCTCGGGCGACTGGATCGAGATCGGCCCCCATTCCGGCGAGGTGGTGGAGCAGACCCTGGTCACCACCACCCTGATGGAGGTGGACCGCGAGGATTTCACGATGACGGGCCGCTCCGTCACCGTGCCGAACGCGATCTTCCTGACCCAGCCGGTCGTGAACCACCGTCACCGGCGGCGCTTCATCCACCACGAATTCTCGATCACCACGGAAATGCACCCCGACGCCCCGCTGGCGCAGGAGGCGATCCGCGCCGCGCTGGACGACGCCAGCGCCGAGTTCCGCGAGCTGGCCGAACGCTACGCCCAGTTCATCGAGGCGCGGCTGACGATCGACCTGCCCGAGGTCTGCCCCGAGGTGCATATCCGCAGCACCGAGGGCGGCAAGGTGCGGTTCCTGTGCCGCCTGTTCTGCCCGCGGGAACGCGCGGCCGAGATGGAAGGCCTCGCCACCGCCGCCTATTACGCCTGGGTGGACGCGCAGGACTGGCACTTCTTCACCATCGTCAGGAAGGCCTGAGGCGCGGGGCGACGCCGCCCTTCCCGCGCGCCCCCCGGCCCGTTCCGCGCAGCGGGCCGCCGGTCCGCAGCGTCTTGCCCCCGCAGGCCGCCCGGTGCAGGCTGCGCCTCCCCGATCAAGTCGCAGGAGGCCGACCCATGACCGCGATCCCCGAGACCATGACCGCCGTGGAGATCCAGACCCCCGGCGGCCCCGAGGCGCTGGTCCCCTGCACCCGCCCCGTCCCGGCCCCCGCGGCGGGCGAGATCCTGATCCGCATCAGGGTCGCGGGCGTGAACCGGCCCGACGCGATCCAGCGCTCGGGCGCCTATCCGCCGCCCCCCGGCGCCTCGGACCTGCCGGGGCTCGAGGCCGCGGGCGAAGTGGCGGCCGTCGGCGCCGGCGTCTCGCGCTGGGCCGTGGGCGACAAGGTCTGCGCCCTGCTGCCCGGCGGCGGCTATGCCGAGTACGCGACCTGCCCCGCCGAGCACGCGCTGCCGATCCCCGAGGGCCTGTCGATGACCGAGGCCGCGGCGCTGCCGGAGAATTATTTCACCGTCTGGACCAACGTGTTCGAACGCGGGCGGCTCGAGGCGGGGGAGACGTTCCTGGTCCATGGCGGCTCCTCCGGCATCGGGTCCACCGCCATCCAGCTGGCGAGCCATTTCGGCGCGCGGGTGATGACCACGGTGGGCAACGCCGAGAAGGCCGCCTTCTGCACCGACCTGGGCGCGGAACGGGTGGTGAACTATCGCGACGAGGATTTCGTGGAGGCGGCCAAGGACTTCACCGGCGGCAAGGGGCTGGACGTCATCCTCGACATGGTCGGCGGCGACTACATCCCGCGCAACGTCAAGGCGCTGGGCCTCGAGGGACGGCTGGTGTTCATCGCCTTCCTCGGCGGGCCCAAGGCGGAACTGGCGTTCAACCTGGTGATGGCCAAGCGGCTGACCCTGACGGGCTCGACCCTGCGGCCGCAGTCGGTGGAATCGAAGGCCCGTATCGCCAAGGCGCTGGAAGCGCAGGTCTGGCCGCTGATCTCGGCCGGCAAGATCGGGCCGAAGATCTACAAGAGCTTCCCGCTGGCGCAGGCGGCCGAGGCGCATGCGCTGATGGAAAGCTCGGCCCACATGGGCAAGATCATGCTGGACGTGTGATCGCAACGGCCATGGGTCCGGGGGGCGACCCCCGGGCCTGCGCCGGACATGGGGCGCGGCCCCCGGCGGCCCTCAGTCGGCGCCGAGCGCCGAGATCGCCTTGCGGATGCAGCCCGCGGCGTCGGCGGCCCCGAGGGACGCGGCCTCCCGCTCGGCCCAGAGCAGCATCCGGGCGAGCGCGAGCCGCTCGTCATGGCTTTCGGTCATCTTGCGCAGCGCCTCGGCGCCGCTGTGGTCACTGGTGGTGAGCATGGCCCGTCCTCTACCCTCCCGCGACGTACTGTCGCCAGTGCTGCCGGTCGTTCATCCTGCGCGCCGGCCGATGATCGAGAAATGCGCTGAAAAGATGTACCATGGCAAAGGGAAAGTTCCTTTTTGCGCCATTTTCACAGTTTGCACGCAATCACGCGGTTGTTTACCTGTATGAATGACCTTGGCGTAAAGCCACCATCCTTCAATTTCTTTGAGAATCTCTGAGTTTAAAGGCGAGTCCCTGAATCGGTGATTCGCGCGCGTCCAAGGGGTTTCCTTCGCTGGACGTCTCGAATATATCCACTGCCGACTCCCCCTTTCCAAAGACCGCCCCACGGCCCCCGGCCCCGGTTCTTCGGACCCGAGGGGACACGTGTATTCTCTTGCCGAAAGGACGATGCGATGACGCTGCCTCTGATGCCCAAGGCGACCGCCGTCTGGCTGGTCGACAACACCACCCTCTCCTTCACCCAGATCGCGGCCTTCACCGGGCTGCACGAGCTCGAGGTCAACGGGATCGCCGACGGCGAGGTGGCCCCGGGCATGAAGGGCTTCGATCCCATCGCCAACAACCAGCTGACGGCCGAAGAGATCAAGCTGTGCGAGGATGATCCCACCCGCCGCCTGCGCCTGAAGAAGACCCGCGCCGCCGAGGGCGAGGAGAAGCGCCGCGGCCCGCGCTACACCCCGCTGTCCAAGCGCCAGGAGCGCCCGGCGGCCATCGCCTGGCTGGTGCGCTACCACCCCGAGCTGACCGACGGCCAGATCATGAAGCTGGTGGGCACCACCAAGCCGACGATCCAGTCGATCCGCGAGCGCAAGCACTGGAACAGCGCCAACATCCAGCCGGTCGACCCGGTCGCCGTGGGCCTGTGCAAGCAGGCGGCGCTGGACGAGGCGGTGCAGAAGGCGGCCGAGCGCAAGCGGCGCGAGCAGGAGGAGGTGATGTCCGCCGAGCAGCGGATGAACCTTCTGTCGACCGACGAGTCGCTGATGGCCAAGCCCGAGCCGCGCATCCCCGGCCGCCTGTCCGAGCTGGAGAATTTCAGCCTGGTCGAGGAAGACGCCGACGAGGATCCGCGCGGCTCTTCGAGCGACGTGATGGACCCGGACGCGCTGTTCAACCTGCCCAAGGGCGGGGGCGACGACGAGGACGAGCAGCCCTGATCTTCCCGGCCTTCGGGCCTTGGGCAGGGATCAAAAAGGCGCGCGCCGGGGGACCGGCGCGCGCCTTTCGCGTCTGGGAACCGTTTCGCCGGGGGGCGGCCGGCCTCGGGGGGGCGCAGGGCCCCCCGCTCGCCCGCCCGCGCCGCGCCGGGCGCGGCGGCGCCTAGAGAGCCGGGGTCGCGAGCGGGTCGAGCGTCGTGCGCCCGCCGTCGACGGCCAGGATCTGCCCGGTGATGAAGCTCGCCTTGTCCGAGACCAGGAACAGCGCCGCCTCGGCCGCCTCGCCCGATTCCCCGACCCGGCCGAGCGGCGTGACCTTGGTCAGCTCGGCCCGCAGCGAGGTGTGGTCGCGCAGCGCCTCGCGCAGGTTGCGGGTCATGACCGACCCGAGGGCGACGGCGTTCACCCGGATCTTGTAGGGCGCCAGCGCCACCGCCATGGAGCGCGTCAGCTGGTCCAGCGCCGCGCAGCCGACCGAGTAGGTCAGCAGCTCGGGCAGGGTCCGGCGCGCGGCGATGGAGGAGATGTTGATGATCGTCCCCGGCGGGCGGCCGTCGAAATCCGGCTCCTCGGACTGGGCGATCATCCGCTTCGCCACCGCCTGCGACAGGCGGAAGGTGGCGCGCACGTTGACGTCGAAGGTCTGGGCCAGCGCGTCGTGGTCCGTCTCCATCATCGCGCCGGGGATCACCTGCCGGGCGCCGTTCACCAGGATGTCGATCCGGTCCCAGGCGTCCAGCGCCGAGGCGACGATGTTCGAGGCGGTCAGCGGCTCGGTCACGTCGCAGGGAAAGGCGATCGCCTCGCCGCCGTCATCCTCGATCTCGACCGCGACGCTGCGCAGCTCGGCCTCGTCGCGGTCGGCGATCAGCACCTTCGCGCCCTCGGCGGCGAGGCGCCTCGCGGTGGCGCGGCCCACGCCGCCGCCTGCGCCGGTCACGATGGCGACGCGGCCTTCAAGTCCCTTGGGCATGGATCGTCTCTTGATGCTCGTGGTCCGGGGCGGGCGCGCACGGCCCGCGGTTCGCCGGATCATGCAATGACGGGCGGGGAAGGGCAACGCCGCGCGGCCCCGGCGGGTTTGCGCGCGGCCCCGGCGCGCAGAACCGCCCGGCTGCGCCGCGCCGCCTTCTTGCGCCGCCGGGCGGCTTGGATTGATATGGGTTTCGACAGGCGCGCGGCCCGGCCCGGCGGCGCGCCCAAGCCGCAAGACCAATGGCCCCAGGGCCCAGGGCACAACACCGCGCGCCGCGCCGGGCCCCCGTGGCCCGGACCGGCGCGCCAGGAGGATCCGCCGCAATGACGTCTCCCTACACGCTCGGCCTCGACCGCACCCCGGCGAACCACCAGCCGCTGACGCCGCTCAGCCTGCTGGACCGCGCCGCCTCGGTCTTCCCCGACCGCACCGCCGTGATCCATGGCGACCTGCGCTACAGCTACCGCGAATTCGACGCCCGCGCGAAGCGCCTCGCCTCGGCGCTGGACGCGGCGGGGGTGGGGCGCAACGACACCGTCTCGGCGCTGCTGCTCAACACCCCCCCGATGCTCGAGGCGCATTACGGCGTGCCGATGCTGGGCGCGGTGCTCAACGCGCTGAACACCCGCCTCGACGCCGCCGGGATCGCCTTCATCCTCGACCATGCCGAGGCGAAGGTGCTGCTGGTGGACGCCGAGCTGATGCCGCTGGCGCAGGCGGCGCTGGCCCGGGCGCAGGTGAGCCCGCGGGTGATCTGCTGGCGCGACCCCACGGTGCCGGAGACGCATGACGCGGCCGGGGACGCCGAGGATTACGAGGCGTTCCTGGAGACCGGCGATCCGGGTTTCGAAGGCCCCGGGCCGCTGGATGAATGGGACGCGATCAGCCTCAACTACACCTCCGGCACCACCGGGGACCCGAAGGGCGTCGTCTATCACCACCGCGGCGCGATGCTGCTGGCCACCGGCAACGTGATCCAGGCCGACATGGGCAAGGCGCCCGTCTATCTCTGGACCCTGCCGATGTTCCACTGCAACGGCTGGTGCTTCCCCTGGACCATCTCGGTCAAGGCCGGGACCCATGTCTGCCTGCGCGCCGTCCGCGCCGGGGCGATCTTCGAGCTGATCGCCGAGCATGGCGTCACCCACCTGTGCGGCGCGCCCATCGTCATGAGCACGCTTCTGAACGCGCCTGAGGCGGAGAAGCGCCCGCTGCCCCACACCGTCGAGTTCCTGACCGCCGCCGCCCCGCCCCCGGAATCGGTGCTGGCCGCGATGGCCGATGCGGGCTTCAACGTCACCCATGTCTACGGGCTGACCGAGGTCTACGGCCCCTCGGTGGTCAATGACTGGCACCCCGAATGGGACGACCTTCCGGCGGCCGAGCGGGCGCGGCTCAAGTCCCGCCAGGGCGTGCGCTACGCCGCGCTCGAGGCGCTGGACGTGCTGGACCCCGAGACGATGGCGCCGGTCCCGGCGGATGGCGAGACGCTGGGCGAGGTGGTGTTCCGCGGCAACGTGGTGATGAAGGGCTATTTCAAAAACCCCTCGGCCACCGAGAAGGCGCTGAAGGGCGGCTGGTTCTGGTCCGGCGACCTCGCGGTCAAGCACAAGGACGGCTATGTCCAGCTGAAGGACCGGTCCAAGGACATCATCATCTCGGGCGGCGAGAACATCTCCTCGATCGAGGTGGAGGAGACGCTGTACCGCCACCCCGCCATCGCCTTCTGCGCCGTGGTCGCCCGCCCGGACGAGAAATGGGGCGAGACGCCCTGCGCCTTCGTCGAGCTGAAACCGGGGGCCGAGGTGACCCGGGAGGCGCTGATCGCCCATTGCCGCAGCGAGCTGGCGCATTTCAAGGCCCCGCGCACGGTGGTGTTCGGCGAGCTGCCCAAGACCTCGACCGGCAAGATCCAGAAATTCGCGCTGCGCGAGCAGGCGAAGGCGCTGGACTGATGCGGCGGGCCGGGGCGCTCGCCGGTCTCGGGGCCCTCGCGGCAAGCGCCGCGGGGGCGGCCGGGGAGGCGGCCCAGGAGGCGGCCCAGAAGGCGACGGCGGCGGCCCCGGCCACCGATTACTACGCGCTGTGGATCAAGGAGGGGCCCGGGTGGTGGCCCCTCCTTTTTCTTGTCCTGCTGGCGCTGGCGGGCTGGCGGCGGCCGGAGATGTTCTCGGGGCTGCGCAAGTTCTCGGGCTTCGGGGTGGAGATCGAGCGCGAGGTGGAGAAGGTCGAGGCCAAGGTCGACAGCGAGGTCGGCCGGGTCGAGGACGAGACCCTGGCGATGGCCGAGCGGGTGCAGGCGCTGGAGGCGCAGGTCGCGGCGCTGGGCGCGCGGCTGGAGGCGGCCGGGGGCGGGGCCTCCGCGCCCGCGCCCTCCGGGACCCCGTCGCCGGGCGCGGGGGGCGGCGGTTCGGCGCGCGGACTGGTCGAGGGCGCCTCGCGCCATCCGCGGGTGCACATCCCCTTCGAGGAGGCGGACCCCCGGGCGACGGCGGGCGAGGAAAGCGGCGGCGGGCCTGGCGACGCCGACCCTGCCGCCGGGTCCCCGCCGGAGACGCCGCCCCCGCCGCCCGATCCCTTCGCGCCAGACTCCTCCGCGCCCGACCCCTTCGCCCCGGCGCCCGCGCCGCCGCCGCAGGGCCTTGCGCGCGGCGCCGATGCGACCTTTCCCGGCGGGACGCCGGGCGTCGCGTCGCCGACCGCGCCTTCACCTTCACCTTCGCCCGCTTCCGCCGCGCCCGCGCCCGAGTTGCGCGCGCTGCTCGACGCCGCGCTGGGCGACCGGCGCTTCACCTGGCGCAGCCTCGACCGCCTGGCGCTGGAGACCGGGCGCCCGGGGGCCGAGCTGCACCGCATCCTGGCCGAGGACCCGGCCTACACCCTGGGCGAGGGCGCGGGCGGGCGCATCATCGCCCGGCTGACCAGCCGCACGCCCCCCGCCCCGACCCGCAGGAAGGGCTGAGCCGCCGCGCCGCCGCCGCTGCGCCGGGATCTCCCGGGGCCGCCGGTCACCTGTCGGGGGCCTGCTGAGGGCGCAGGGCCGCGCCGCCGGGGCCGCGCGTCCGGCGGCGCGCCCGTGGCGACGGGGCGCCCGCGCGGCGCATCCGGCAGGGGCGCCGCGTGGCGGGGCCTGCGGCCGGTGCGGGCGGCCCCCCCGCGCGGCCCGCACGTGGTTGACGCGCCCGCGCCGCCGCGCAACGCTCCGCCCCCCTGCACCGCATGCCGCCGCGGCGCCCGGCCCGCCTGCGCCGCCGCGCCGCCGCCCGAGAGGACCGTCCAAGTGACCTTCCGACGCCGCGTCTGGACCCAGCTCGACCTCGACGCCTGGACCGGCGGCGGGGTGTCGCCCGTCAACCGCCTGATCCTGGTGCTGGTCCTCGCCTCGGTGACCGTCTCGGTGCTCGAGACCGAGCCGACCCTGGCCGCCTGGTCGCCGCTGTTCCGGTCGTTCAACCTCGTCTTCGCCGTCGCCTTCAGCGCCGAGTTCGCCGCCCGCCTCTGGGCCAAGCCCGAGAACCCGCTCTATGCCGATCCGGGCGGGCGGATGCGCTATTTCCTCGCCTGGCACAGCCTGGTCGACCTGGTGGCGGTCGCCTCGCTCTGGCTCGACGTGTTCGGGATGGGCGAGGGCTGGATCGCGGTGCTGCGGCTGGCGCGGCTGTTCCGCATCTTCTGGCTCACCCGCAGCTCCTCGGTCGGCGAGGCGGTGCGGGAGCTGTGGTCGGCGGTGCGCGAGCGGTCGACGGAGTTGTTCCTGGCCGCGGTGCTGGCGGGGCTGGTGCTGATCCTCGCGGCCATCGCCCTCTATATCGTCGAGGCCGAGGCGCAGCCCGAGGCCTTCGGGTCGATCCCGCGCGCCATGTGGTGGGCCATCGCGACGCTGACCACGGTGGGTTATGGCGACGTCTACCCGGTGACCTGGATGGGCAAGATCATCGCCGGCTTCGCGGCGCTGACCTCGATCGCCATCGTGGCGCTGCCGGCGGGCATCCTCGCCGCCGCCTTCTCGGACGCGTTCCAGAAGACCCGCGCGCGGCGCAAGGCCAAGGGGCCGGACGCCTGAGGACTCCACCCAGGGTTGAATCAGCGAGACTTCGCTTGGTGAATGGTGTATTAAGCACCCGTGCGCGGCGCCGCGCACGGGCATATTTTCATCCACGGGGGATCCTTGATGCACAGATCGCTTTGCGCGGCGGCCCTCGCCGCCCTTCTCGCCACGCCCGCGGCGGCTGTTCCGGTGCAATGGTCCGGCAATGGCCACTGGTACGAATATATCGACCAGGTCACGCTCTTCGAGAACGCGCGCGGTTTCGCGCTGGCCTCGACCTGCACCACCTGCGGCGGGGTCCCGCTGTCGGGCTATCTCGCCACCGTCACCAGCGCCGAGGAGAACGCCTTCCTGCTGACGCTCAACGGCGACGGCTTCCTCGGCGGCTCCGACGCGGCGACCGAGGGCGTCTGGACCTGGCTGGACGGGCCCGAGGCGGGGGACGTGTTCTGGAACGGCGGGACCGGCGGGTCTTCGCCCACCTACGCCAGCTGGAACAGCAACGAGCCGAACAACCTTGGCGACGAGGATGTCATTCATATCAACGGCGGCAATTGGAACGACCTGCAGTCGATCGCCACGCGCGGGTACTTCGTGGAATACTCGGCCGAGGGCGTGTCCGACGTGCCGCTGCCCGCCGCCGCGCCGCTGATGCTGCTGGGCCTTGCGGGCCTCGGCGTCGCCGCGCGCCGCAAGGGCTGACGAACGCGTGACGGCGGACTGACGCGCCGCCGCGCCCACCGGGCGCGGCCGGGCGGCCGAGCGGGGGCTTCATGCCCCCCGAGGCCGCCCGCACCCCGTCTCACCCCTTCCGGGCGCCGCCGAAGCGCACCGGGGTCATCACCCGTTCCCAGCCTGCATCGGCGGTGAAGCGGAATTCCGCCGCCGGGCGCCCGCCATGGCGCGAGGTCATGGTCCCCGTCGGCTCCACCAACCCCGAGCGTTCGACCTGGCGGCGGAAGTTCTGCTTGTGCAGCACCACGCCCTGCACCGCCTCGGCGGCGCGCTGAAGCTCGAGCAGGGTGAAGGTGCGCGGCATCAGCTCGAACAGCACGGGGCGGTATTTCAGCTTGCCGCGCAGCCGGGCGATGCCGGTGGCGAGGATCCGGCGGTGGTCGCGCCACAGCGGGCGGCCGGTGGAGAGCGCGCCGGGGCCGCCCCCGCCCCCGTCCGCGGCCCAGGCGGGGGTCTCCTCGCCCCGGTCGCGCCAGGCCTCGGCCACCAGCCCGGCCTCGTAGAGCAGCTCGTACCGGTCCAGCACCAGCTCGTCCCGCCAGGCGGCGGCTTCCTCGGGGAAGAAGGCGGCCACGCGGTCGGCGCGGTCCTGGTCCTCCGCGGCCCAGTCCGCCAGCGCGGCGCGCAGCGCGTCCAGCGGCTGGGCGGCGCCGGGGCGGCGGTCCTCCCACGGGAAGTACCGATCCCAGCGGGACCAGGCGTGGCGCGGCGGCGGCGCCCCGGCGCGGCGGGCGAGCGCCAGGTACCCGATCGACACCGCGTGGGGGGCGGCGGCGTCCCCGCCCTCGGCCCGCCTCGCGCTGTCGCCGAAGGTATAGAGCTGCTCGACATAGCCCAGATCCAGCCCCGCATCGGCGCGCACCCGGTCGCGCAGCGTCAGCTCCAGCGTGCGCTGGCTGTCGGGGTCGAAGGTCACGGTCGGCAGGCGGCCGTCCTCGGTCACCAGCGCCGCGGCATGGGCGGCGCGGCCCCCGTCCTGCTCCTCGTCCGGGGCCAGCGCCAGCACCACGGCCGAGAGGTCGACGACCACCGCCCGGGTCATGGCGCGGGGGCCTCGGGGCCGCCCATCTCGGCGATCAGCGCCTCGAACCGCGCCAGGAACCGCGCCCGCGCCTCGGCCGGGGGCAGGGGGGCGAGGCGCAGGTCCTGCCAGCCCTCGAACCGGGGCTTGCCGAAGAACTTGTCCGCCTCCTCCTCCGAGAAGCCCGCGATCTGCGTGGCCTCGAGCCAGGCGCAGGCCCGGTCGGCGCGCTTGATCTTCTGCTTCACGGTCTTGGGCAGCGAGGCGGGCAGGCCGAAGCGGATATGCACCGCCGCCTCGAGCCGCGCCTCGAACGCCTTGTAATCGAGCCCCAGCGCCGCCTTGAACGGCGAGATCATGTCGCCGATCACGTATTCAGGCGCGTCATGCAGCAGCGCCGCCAGCCGCCATTTCGCCGGGCAAGGCCCCATGCGGGCGAAGATGTCCTCGACCACCATGGAATGCTCGGCCACCGAGAAGGCCCAGTCCCCCTTGGTCTGCCCGTTCCAGCGGGCGACGAAGGCGAGGCCATGGGCGATGTCCTCGATCTCCACGTCCATCGGGGACGGGTGCAGCAGGTCGAGCCTGCGGCCCGAGAGCATGCGTTGCCAGGCGCGGGGTTGGGTCACGGGAAGGCTCCGGGCCGGGGGAAGATGGGCCAGAGATAAAAGAGCCGCGCCCCCCTGTCGAGCGGCGCGGGGGCCGGTTTTCGTGTCGGTTTCGTGACGCGAAGGGCGCTTCCTTCGCACGCCGCGCCGCGCTAGCGATGGGGGGACCCCTGGCGAAGGAGAGGCGAGATGGATCACGGTTCGGTTCAGGATTACTACGGCAAGACCCTGCAGGGGTCGGACGACCTTCAGACCGACGCCTGCTGCACGGTGGGCGAGATGCCCGCGCGGGTGAAGGCGATCCTGTCGAACATCCATGACGAGGTGCTGGCGCGCTATTACGGCTGCGGGCTGATTGCGCCCGAGGGGCTGAAGGGCGCGCGCGTGCTCGATCTCGGCTGCGGCGCGGGGCGCGACGTCTACGCGCTGGCGCAGCTGGTCGGGCCCGAGGGCGAGGTGGTCGGCGTCGACATGACCGAGGAGCAGCTCGAGGTCGCCCGCCGCCGGCAGGACTGGCACGCGGAGAAATTCGGCTATCCCAACACCCGCTTCCTGCACGGGTATCTCGAGAAGCTGGACGAGCTGGACCTGGAGCCGGGCAGCTTCGACGTCATCGTCTCCAACTGCGTCATCAACCTGTGCATGGACAAGCGCGCGGCGCTGGCGGGCGCCCGCCGCCTGCTGAAACCGGGCGGCGAGATGCATTTCTCGGACGTCTATGCCGACCGGCGCATGTCGGAAGAGCTGCTGAAGGACCCGGTGCTCTGGGGCGAATGCCTGTCGGGGGCGCTCTATTGGGGCGATTTCCTCGCGCTGTGCCGCGACGTCGGCTTCGACGATCCGCGCGCGCTGGAAGGCCGCCCGCTGGCGGTGTCGAACCCCAAGCTGGAGGAAAAGCTCGGCGAGGCCCGCTTCGCCTCGGTCACCATGCGGCTGTTCGCGGCCGAGGGGCTGGAGCCGGGCGCGGAATCCTACGGCCAGACGGCGAGCTATTACGGCGGGCTCGACGGGGCCGAGGAGGCGCTGCGCCTCGACGATTCCACCCTGTTCCCGGTGGACGTGCCGATCGCGATCAGCGGCAACACCGCGGCGATCCTGGCGCAGTCGCGCTTCGCCCCGAATTTCGAGATCACCCCGCCGCTGCCCCATCGCGGCGCCTTCCCCGAAGCGCCCGCCTACCAGCCCTTCGGCGCGCCCGGCGAAGGGGCCGCGGCCGGGTCCTGCTGCGCGCCGGCCGAGGCGCCGGCGGCGGCGGCCTCCTCCTGCTGCGGCCCGGCGGCGGAACCGGCGAAGGGCGGCTGCTGCTGAGCCGGGGCGCGCCCCCCGCCGCGCGTCGAAACACCGGAAAAAAGGGTCCCGCGGGGCCCTTTGGCGCGTTTCGCGGCGAATGCGCGCCGTGGGCGCATTGTTCATTCACCCTTGCGCTGCTACATCCCCTGCAACCGCCGGGCGCATCCGCCCGGCCCATCCGTCATGCCCAATCCCCCCGGAGGCCCCCTCATGACCGACTACATCGTCAAGGACATCTCGCTCGCCGACTATGGCCGCAAGGAGCTGGACATCGCCGAGACCGAGATGCCGGGCCTGATGGCGCTGCGCGAGGAATACGGCGACAGCAAGCCGCTCAAGGGCGCGCGCATCGCCGGCTCGCTGCACATGACCATCCAGACCGCGGTGCTGATCGAAACCCTCGTGGCGCTGGGCGCCGAGGTGCGCTGGGCCTCGTGCAACATCTTCTCCACCCAGGATCACGCCGCCGCGGCCATCGCCGCCGCCGGGATCCCGGTCTTCGCCATCAAGGGCGAGACGCTGGAGGAGTACTGGGACTACGCCGACAAGATCTTCGACTTCCCCGAGGGCGGCGCGAACCTGATCCTGGACGACGGCGGCGACGCCACGCTCTACATCCTGCTCGGCGCCCGCGTCGAAGAGGGTGAGACCGAGCTGCTCGACAACCCGCAGTCCGAGGAAGAGGTCGCCCTCTTCGCCCAGATCAAGAAGCGCATGGCCGCCAACCCGGGCTGGTTCGTCAAGCAGCGCCACATGCTCAAGGGCGTGTCCGAGGAGACGACCACCGGCGTCCACCGCCTGTACCAGCTGATGGAGAAGGGCCGCCTGCCCTTCCCGGCGATCAACGTCAACGACTCGGTCACCAAGTCCAAGTTCGACAACAAGTACGGCTGCAAGGAATCGCTCGTGGACGGCATCCGCCGCGCCACCGACGTGATGATGGCCGGCAAGGTCGCCGTGGTCTGCGGCTATGGCGACGTGGGCAAGGGCTCGGCCGCGTCCCTGCGCGGCGCCGGCGCCCGCGTGAAGGTCACCGAGATCGACCCGATCTGCGCGCTGCAGGCCGCCATGGACGGGTTCGAGGTGGTGACGCTGGAAGACGTGGCCCCGACGGCCGACATCTTCATCACCACCACCGGCAACAAGGACGTGATCCGCATCGAGCACATGCGCGAGATGAAGGACATGGCGATCGTCGGCAACATCGGCCACTTCGACAACGAGATCCAGGTCGCCGCGCTGAAGAACCACAAGTGGACCAACATCAAGCCGCAGGTGGACATGATCGAGATGCCGTCGGGCGCGCGCATGATCCTGCTGTCGGAAGGGCGGCTGCTGAACCTCGGCAACGCCACCGGCCACCCGTCCTTCGTGATGTCCGCGTCCTTCACCAACCAGGTGCTGGCGCAGATCGAGCTCTGGACCCGCGGCGACCAGTACGAGAACCAGGTCTACGTGCTCCCCAAGCACCTCGACGAGAAGGTCGCGCGCCTGCACCTCGCCAAGCTCAACGCCGCGCTGTCCGAGCTGTCGGCCGAGCAGGCCGAGTATATCGGCGTGACCGTGGAAGGCCCCTACAAGCCGGACCACTACCGCTACTGATCCCGCGCGTCCCCCGGCGCCGCCCAGCGGGCGGCGCCGGGACCGTTTCGCGGTCATGGTAAATCCCGGGTAAACAGGTGTCCGGAATTTACACGCAAACTCAATTACTTGTGCCTTGCCCTGCGGGCCGGGCGCTGTATGTTCCGAGTCCCGGGCGCCGAAGTGCGTCTTTTGGCCGAAGCCGAGTCGCCGCTTGATGCATTACCGCGTCGCGCGCCGGATTTCGCCTCCCCTCCAGAACGGATGATGCGGCGGGGACGTGGTCGTGGAAGTGCGCGCGGCCGCCTTCGTGAAGTCGGGTCGTGGCCGTGGGGGGCCAGACAGGTCCGCTTCAGTCCCCCCGCATCGCCCCTCCGGGCCCGCCCCCGGCGGCCTTCCGCCCGAGGAGCGGATCCGCGCCGCCCCGGCCGGGGCGGCCTTCCCCCTTCCGAAATGATCTTATCGCGCCCCGGCGCGCAATTTCGCGACGCCGCCTGTTGCGCGCGGGACGCTTTCTTTCGAAGGTGGTGCTGACGTGCGCGGCGCCCTGCTGCGACGCTCCGGTCCCGGGCGATGCGAAAACCACCCTTGCGTCCTGCGCCGTCTTCTCTAAAACTCGCCGTCAATCTGCGAAACGCAGAACCGCAAAGCAAAACGAGGCCGGACCCCCGGCCGGATGCTGCAAAAGGGATGGGAGCGAGATGAGCGGACCGGTGAGCTACGCGAAGGACGGCGACATCGCCGTGATTTCCATCGACAATCCCCCGGTGAACGCGCTCGGCCAGGGCGTGCGCCAGGGCCTTGTGGACGCGATGGACCAGTTCGACGCCGACGATTCGGCGAAGATCGCGGTGATCGTGGGCGAAGGGCGCACCTTCCCCGCCGGCGCCGACATCAGCGAGTTCGGCAAGCCGCCGACCGGCCCCGCGCTGCCCGACGTCGCCACCCGGATCGAGCGCGCGACCAAGCCGGTCGTCGCCTCGATCCACGGCACCTCGCTCGGCGGCGGCCTCGAGATTTCCATGGGCGCCCATTACCGCATCGCGCAGAACACCGCGAAAGTGGGCCTGCCGGAGATCCATCTCGGCATCTTCCCCGGCGCCGGCGGCATGATCCGCGCGCCGAAGCTGATCGGCTTCGAGAAAACGCTCGAGATCGTGCATTCCGGCCGCCACGTGAAGGCGCCCGAGGCGCTCGGCATGGGCCTGATCGACGTCGTGGACGAGAGCGGCGACGCCAAGGCCGCCGGCATCGCCTATGCGAAGAAGCTGCTCGAAGAGGGCGCCGGGGTCCGCCGCACCACCGACCTGCCGCTGGAGAACCCGGGCAAGGACTGGTTCGACGCCGCCCGCGCCGCCGCCGCCAAGAAGGCCCGCGGCCTGATGAACTTCGTCGAGGCGGTGAACGCCGCCGAGGGCGCGCTGATGCCCGTGGACGAGGGCATGAAGCATGAGCGTGAGCACTACATGAAGTGCCACATGTCCAGCCAGCGCGCGGGCATGGTCCATGCCTTCTTCTCGGAGCGCGCCGTGGCCAAGGTGCCCGAGGCGAAGGTCGAGCCGCGCCCGCTCAAGCAGATCGGCGTGATCGGCGGCGGCACCATGGGCGCGGGCATCACCGCGGCGGCGCTCAACGCCGGCCTCTCGGTGGTGATGGTCGAGATGAACCCCGAGGCCGTCGCCCGCGGCGAGGCCAACCTGCGCCGCAACTACGCGTCCTCGGTCGCCAAGGGCCGCATGACGCAGGAGGCGCTGGACGGGCTGATCGCCTCGAAGATGACCTTCTCGGACGACTACGCCGCGATGTCGGATTGCGACCTGATCATCGAGGCGGTGTTCGAGAAGATGGAGGTGAAGAAGGAGGTCTTCGGCAAGATCGACGCCATCGCCAAGCCCGGCGCGGTGCTCGCCTCCAACACCTCCTACCTCAATATCGACGAGATCGCGGCGGCCACGTCCCGCCCGCAGGACGTGCTCGGCCTGCACTTCTTCTCCCCCGCCCATATCATGCGCCTGCTTGAAGTGGTGGTGGGCGAAAAGACCCTGCCCGAGGTCGCCGCGACCGGCTTCGCGCTGGGCCGGATGATGAAGAAGGTCGCCGTGCGCTCCGGCGTCTGCGACGGCTTCATCGGCAACCGGATCCTGGCCAAGTACATGACCGTGGCCAACTACATGGTCGAGGACGGCGCCTCGCCGTACCTGATCGATGAGGCGGTGCGCGAGTTCGGCTACCCGATGGGCCCGTTCCAGATGGGCGACCTCGCGGGGCTCGACATCGGCTACTTCAACCGCCAGGGCAAGGCCGCCGACCGGAACCCCAACGTGCGCTACGGCGCGGGCTTCCTGGACGAGATGTACCACAAGGGCTGGCTGGGTCAGAAAACCGAGATCGGCTTCTACGACTATGCCGGCGGCGCGCGCTCCGGCCCGCCGAACCCGGGCATCATGCCGCTGATCGAGGCGGAGCGGGAGAAGCTCGGCGTCGAGCCGCGCGAGTTCACCAAGGAAGAGATCATGCGCCGCTACATCGCGGCGATGACCAACGAGGCGGCCAAGGTCGTGGGCGAGGGGATCGCGCTGCGCCCGCTCGACGTCGATATGACCGCGCTCTTCGGCTACGGCTACCCGCGCTGGCGGGGCGGGCCGATGCACTACGCGGACGAGGTGGGCCTGGACAAGATCCTCGCCGACATCCGCGAGTTCGAGAAAGAGGACAGCCATTTCTGGACGCCTGCGCCGCTCCTGGTGCAGCTGGTCGAGGAAGGCAAGAAATTCGCGGATCTGAACAATGCGTGAGGCCGTCATCGTTTCCACCGCGCGCACGCCGATCGGCAAGGCGTTCCGCGGGTCGCTGAACATCACCCACGGCGCGACCATGGGCGGCCACGCCCTGGCCGCCGCCGTCCAGCGGTCGGGCGTCGAGGGCGCCGAGGTCGAGGATTGCATCATCGGCTGCGGCCTGCCTGAAGGGGCCACCGGGGGCAACATCGCCCGCCAGATCGCCCTGCGCGCGGGCCTGCCCGTCACCACCGTGGGCGGGACGGTCAACCGGTTCTGCTCCTCGGGCCTCCAGGCCATCGCGATGGCCGCGCAGGCGATCATCGTCAACGGCTCGCCCGTCATGGCCGCGGGGGGGCTGGATTCCATCTCGCTCGTCCAGGCCAACATGTCGGGCAAGAACCGCAAGGACCCGTGGCTGGAGCAGCACAAGGACGACGTCTACCTGCCGATGATCGACACGGCGGACAACGTCGCCCACCGCTATGGCGTATCGCGTGAGCGGCAGGACGAATACGCCCTGCGCTCGCAGCAGCTGACCGCGGCGGCGCAGGCGGCGGGCAAGTTCGACGACGAGATCGTGCCCATCTCCACCACCATGGCGAAGATGGACAAGGAGACGAAGGAGGTCTCCTACCACGAGGTCACGCTGTCGAAGGATGAGTGCAACCGCCCCTCGACCACGCTCGAGGGCCTCGCGGGCCTCACCCCGGTGCGCGGCGAGGAGCATTTCATCACCGCGGGCAACGCCAGCCAGCTTTCGGACGGCGCCTCGGCCTGCATCCTGATGGAGGCCAGGGAGGCCGAGAAGCGCGGTTTGAACCCCCTCGGCGCCTTCCGCGGCTTCCAGGTCGCGGGCTGCGAGCCGGACGAGATGGGCATCGGCCCCGTCTTCGCCGTCCCGCGCCTGCTGGAGCGCGCGGGGCTGAAGGTCGACGACATCGACCTGTGGGAGCTGAACGAGGCCTTCGCCAGCCAGGTGCTCTACAGCGCCGACACGCTCGGCATCGACTACGACAAGCTCAACGTCAACGGCGGCTCGATCTCGATCGGGCACCCCTACGGCATGTCGGGCGCGCGGATGACCGGCCACGCGCTGATCGAGGGCAAGCGGCGCGGCGCCAAGTGGGCCGTCATCACCATGTGCGTCGGCGGCGGCCAGGGCGCCGCGGGCCTGTTCGAGATTTTCTGAGCCTGATCCGGCCAGCCCCCCGCGTCCGTATCACCGGGCGCGGGATTTCCGCCTGAGACGGGAGGACAAGATGGACCTGAACTACACCCAGGAAGAACTCGCCTTCAAAGCCGAGGTCGAGAAATTCTTCGACGAGAAAGCCCCCCAGCGCCTGCTGGACAAGGTCAAGGCGCGCAAGACCCTGACCAAGGCGGACATGGAGGAGTGGCACGCCACCCTGAACTCCGTCGGCTGGCTGGCCCCGGGCTGGCCCAAGGAATACGGCGGCTGCGAATGGACGCCGGTGCAGAAGCACATCTTCGACGAGATTTCCAACCTGCGCGGCGGCCCGCGGATCATCCCGTTCGGCCTCGGGATGCTCGCGCCCGTGCTGCTGGCCTTCGGGTCTGAGGAGCAGAAGCGCCACTACCTGCCGCGCATCCTCGACGGCACCGACTGGTGGTGCCAGGGCTATTCCGAGCCGGGCGCCGGGTCGGACCTCGCCTCCCTCAAGACCACCGCGGTGAAGGAGGGCGACCACTACATCGTCAACGGTCAGAAGACCTGGACGACCCTCGGCCAGCACGCCGACTGGATCTTCTGCCTCGTGCGCACCTCGAAGGAGGGCAAGCCGCAGGAAGGCATCTCCTTCCTTCTGATCGACATGAACACCCCCGGCGTCGAAGTGCGCCCGATCATCCTGCTCGAGGGCGAGCACGAGGTGAACGAGGTGTTCTTCGACAACGTGAAGGTCCCGGCCGAGAACCTCGTGGGCGAGGAGAACAAGGGCTGGACCTACGCCAAGTACCTGCTGACGCATGAGCGGACCGGCATCGCGGGCGTGGGCAACTCCAACGCCGCGATGGAGAGCCTGAAGAAGATCGCCCAGCAGCAGACCCGCAAGGGCAAGCCGCTGGCCGAGGACCCGATCTTCGCCGCCCGCATGGCGCAGGTGGAGATCGAGCTCGAGGCGATGAAGACCACCAACCTGCGCATCCTCGCCAAGGCCCAGGCCGGCGGCGCGCCGGGGGCGGAATCCTCGATGCTCAAGGTCAAGGGCACCCTGATCCGGCAGGAGCTGAACGTGCTCGCGCGCCAGGCCCTCGGGCCGCACGCGATCCCCTTCGTGTCCGAGGCGCTGGAAGAAGGCTCGAACGAGAGCTGGATGGGCCCGGACTACGCCCAGGGCATCTCCAAGAGCTACTTCAACAACCGCAAGATCTCGATCTTCGGCGGCTCGAACGAGATCCAGCGCGGCATCATCACCAAGGCGATCCTGGGGCTCTGAGGCGCGCGGGGCGGCCCGGCCGCCCCCGCCCGGACCGGGGAGGAGAACAAGATGGACTTCAACCATACCGAAGACCGCCGGATGCTGGCGGACACCCTGTCGCGCTTCCTGCGGGACACCTATCCCATTGAGAAACGGCTGGAAATCGCCGAGACCGACGCCGGGTATTCCGACGAGGTCTGGGGCCAGATGGCCGAGCTCGGGATCCTCGGCGCGCTGTTCGGCGAGGAGGTCGGCGGCTTCGGCGGCGCGGCCTTCGACGTCGCGGTGGTGTTCGAGGAGCTCGGCAAGGCGCTGGTCGTGGAGCCGGTGCTGGCCAACCTGATGGCGGGCACGGTGCTGGCCGAGATCGGGAGCGACGCGCAGAAGGCGATGATCGAGGAGATCGTCGGCGGCGCGAAGAAGCTGACGCTGGCGCATTACGAGCCGACCTCGCGCTACGAGGCCTCCGAGGTCTCGGCCCACCTGTCGGACGGCAAGATCCACGGGACCAAGACCGCGGTGCTGAACGGCGGGACGTCGGACGGGATCCTGGTCACGGTCCGCACCGGCGGGGACCTGTGGGACGAGGACGGGATCTCCGTCTACCTCGTCGATCCGAAGGGCGAGGGCGTGTCGATCCGCGAGGTTCCCGGCATCGACGGGACCCGCGTGGCCGAGGTGGTGCTGACCGGCGCGACCGGCGAGCTTGTCGGCCCCGAGGGCGGCGCCTTCCCGGCGCTGGAGAAGGCGCTGGCCATCGGCTGCGTCGCGCTTTGCGCCGAGGCCGTGGGCGCGATGACCGTCGCGCGGGACATGACCCTCGACTACCTCAAGCAGCGCAAGCAGTTCGGGGTGATCATCGGCCGGTTCCAGGTGCTGCAGCACCGGATGGCGGACGTGTTCATGGAGATGGAGCAGGCCACCTCGGCGCTGATCAACGCCGCCGGGCGCTTTGACCAGGACCGGGTGGTGCGCGAGAAGAACGTCTCGGCCGCCAAGAACACCATCGGCCGCGTCGGCAAGCTGGTGGCGGAAGAGGCGATCCAGATGCATGGCGGCATCGCCATGACCTGGGAATACGCCGTCGGCCACTACGCCAAGCGGATCACCATGATCGACCACCAGCTGGGCGACGCCGACTACCACCTCGAGCGGTACATGGAACTCGGCTCGGCCGCCTGAGCGGGGCTTGAGCGAGAGATGAGGGGGGCGCGGCTTCGGCTGCGCCCCTTTGCGTGGGGCGGGTTGCGCCCGGCCGGGGGCCGCGGCGCCCAAGGGGGGGGGGGGGGGGGGGGGGGGGGGGGGGGGGGGGGGGGGGGGGGGGGGGGGGGGGGGGGGGGGGGGGGGGGG
>NZ_JBOCEF010000033.1:0-55443 GCF_050586345.1 Rhodovulum sp. DZ06 | reverse complement strand
GACTTGAGTGGGGAAGAGTGGGAGAGAGAAGAGGAAGGGAGGGTGGGGGACGCCTAGGCCGGACCCTTTGGCGGCGCGCCGGCCCCGACACGCCTCCCCCCATTTTTTCCGGCGCGCGCCGTCGCGCCGCCTGACACGGAGCAGCTGCATGAGCTTCAAGAACCCGTTCGACCTCACCGGCAAGGTCGCCGTCGTCACCGGATCCTCCCGCGGGATCGGCAAGTCCATCGCCGAGCACATGGCGTACCTGGGGGCGAAGGTCGTCGTCTCCTCCCGCTCGCTCGACGCCTGCGGGCCGGTGGCCGAGGAGATCCGCGCGAATGGCGGCGACGCCACCGCCATCCCCTGCAATATCGGCCGCAAGGACGAGGTCGAGGCGCTGCTGAAGGGCGCCGAGGCGGCCTACGGGACCATCACCTCGATGGTCTGCAACGCCGCCATCAACCCGGTCTACGGCCCGATGTCCGAGCTGCCCGACGCGGCGTTCGAGAAGATCATGAAGTCGAACGTGCTGTCGAACATGTGGCTCGCCACCGGCGTCGCGCCGGGGATGAAGAAGATCGGCGGCGGCTCGATCACCATCGTGTCCTCCATCGCCGGGCTGCGGGCCGCGGGGATGATCGGCGGCTACGGCATCTCCAAGGCCGCGGACATCGCGCTGGCGCGCAACTACGCCCAGGAATGGGGCCCGGACAACATCCGGGTGAACTGCATCTGCCCCGGCCTGGTGAAGACCGATTTCGCGAAAGCGCTGTGGGAGGACCCGGAGCGCATCAAGGCGACGAATGAAACCGTGCCCCTGCGCCGGATCGGGGACCCGGAGGATATCGGCGGCATCGGCGCCTTCCTCGCCTCCGACGCGGCGCTGTTCATCACCGGGCAGACCGTGGTGGCCGATGGCGGCGTGACCGCGGTCTGAGGCCCTGTTCGCCCGGCGCCCCTCGCACGGGCGCGCATGGCCCGCCGGATCCCCTCCGGCGGGCTTTTTCGCGCGCAGCGCGGCGGGGGGACGGCCGGGGGGAATCGGGCCCCGGCGCGGGGGCGGGGGCAGGGGGCGGCCGCCCGGCGCCGGGCCGCTGCGCTAGCGCGAAGCTCGCCCGGGTCAACGATTATGGATTGCAGAAGCCATGCGTGCGCCGCATGTCCGATCTGCAAAAAATCATTTACATGTGTACGAGTTTGAATCCGCCCCGCTTCGTTTTCAGGTTTCTCAAAGACAATAATATTTTCAGGCACTTGCTGCGCATTCACCTTGCGGCGCCCGGCGCGTTCATGATCACTTCCCCGCGAAATGGCCGCCGCTGCGCACGTGACGCGCCGCGGCGCCGGACTTCGAGAAAGGGAGATCTCATGGACCGCCGTCTGTTCCTGAAGGGCGCCGCCGTCGCCGCGCCGGCCGCCGCCGCCTCGACCCTCGCCGCCCCCGCCCTGGCGCAGGAGCGGGTCGAGATGAACATCGTCTCCACCTGGCCGCGCGACTTCCCGGGCCTCGGCCTCTCGGCCCAGCGCCTGGCGGCGCGCATCGCCGAGATCTCGGGCGGCGAGATCATCGTCAACTACTTCGCCGCGGGCGAGAAGGTCGGCGCCTTCGACAGCTTCGACTCCGTCGCCAACGGCGACGCGCAGGCCTATGTCGGCTGCGAGTACTACTGGACCGGCAAGCACCCGGCCTTCGCCTACTTCACCACCGTGCCCTTCGGTATGACCGCTTCCGAGTTCAACGCCTGGATCAACTATGGCGGCGGCAAGGAGCTGTGGGCGAAGCTGTCGGCCGATTTCGGCTTGACCGCCATGCTGTGCGGCAACACCGGCACCCAGTCCGGCGGCTGGTTCAACAAGGAGATCGAGACCCCGGACGACCTGCGCGGCCTGAAGATGCGCATCCCCGGCTTCGGCGGCACCGTGATGTCCAAGCTCGGCGCCTCCACCGTCTCGCTGCCCGGCGGCCAGATCTACGAGAACCTCGTCTCGGGCGCCATCGACGCCACCGAGTGGGTCGGGCCCTATAACGACTACTTCATGAAATTCTTCGAGGCGGCGCGCTACTACTACGTCTCGGGCATGCACGAGCCGGGCGCCTCGATCGCGCTGGGCGCCAACCTGCCCTGGTGGGAGGGCCTCTCCGAGACCCACCGCGCCATGATCTCGGCCGCGGCCGAGGAAGAGAACGCCCGCCAGCACCAGCAGGCCGTCGCCAACAACGGCGCCTACCTGTCGCGCCTCGTCACCGATCACGGCGTCGAGACCCGCAGCTTCAACGAGGAGGTCTGGGACGCGTTCGGCGAAGCGGCGATGGAGGTGCTCGAGGAGACGCGCGATCACTCCGACATGGCGGCGCAGATCACGGACGACTTCCTCGCCAAGCTGCGCGAATACGCGACCTATCTCGCGGTCTCGGAAACCGAGTTCGCGAACCAGCGCAACCGCGTGCTCGGCCTCGGCTGAGCGTCGCCGGGGTCCGCCGGCCCGGTCCCGTCCGGGCCGGCGGACCCCCTTGGCGGTTGCGGTTTCGCCTGATGCGCGACGTGCGCCTGCGAAAGACCGGACGGAAGTTCGCCCCGGGGGCGAATTTCCGACCGGACGGTTGAAGATTCACCGTTGTGGGACCTGCGACGTTTTGATTTAGTCGGCCTCGCAGGACGCGCCCTCCCCCCAGGGGGGTGCGGAAAGCTTCCAACGGGAGGAATTTACATGGATCGTCGTCTGTTTCTGAAAGGCGCGGCCGTCGCCGCGCCGGCAGCCGCCGCCACGACCCTCGCGGCCCCGGCCGTCGCGCAGGATCGTGTCGAACTGAACATCGTGTCGACCTGGCCGCGGGACTTCCCCGGCCTCGGCACCTCGGCCCAGCGCCTGGCCCGCCGCATCGGCGAAATCTCCAACGGCGAGATCGTCGTCAACTACTTCGCCGCCGGCGAGAAGGTCGGCGCGTTCGACAGCTTCGACACCGTGGCGAACGGCGACGCGCAGGCCTATATCGGCGCCGACTACTACTGGACCGGCAAACACCCGGGCTTCGCCTACTTCACCTCCGTGCCCTTCGGCATGATCCAGGCCGAGTGGAACGCCTGGCTGAAATTCGGCGGCGGCCAGGAGCTGTGGGACGAGCTCTCGGGCGAGTTCAACCTCAAGAAGCTCACCTGCGGCGGCACCGGCACCCAGGCCGGCGGCTGGTTCAACAAGGAAATCGAGACCGCGGACGACCTGCGCGGCCTGAAGATGCGCATCCCCGGCCTCGGCGGCACCGTGATGTCGAAGCTCGGCGCCTCCACCGTCTCGCTGCCCGGCGGCCAGATCTACGAGAACCTCGTCTCCGGCGCCATCGAGGCGACCGAGTGGGTCGGCCCGTACAACGACTACTTCATGAAATTCTATGAAGCGGCCAAGTACTACTACACCTCCGGCATGCACGAGCCGGGCGGCGGCCTCGCCTTCGGCGTCAACCGCCAGTTCTGGGACGGCCTGTCGGCCCACCACCAGGCGATCCTGACCGCCGCCTGCATGGAAGAGAACGCCGCCGCGCCGGAAGAGGCCGTCGCGAACAACGGCGCCTACCTGTCCAAGCTGGTGAACGAGCACGGCGTCGAGCTGCGGTCGTTCAACGAGGAAGTCTGGGACGCCTTCGGCGAAGCTTCGGCCGAGGTGTTCGAGGAGACCCGCGCCCACTCCGCGCTCGCGGCCAAGATCGACGACAGCTACCAGGGCGCCCTGCGCGAGTTCGGCGGCTATCTCAAGATCGCCGACATCGAGTTCGCGAACCAGCGCAACCGCGTGCTCGGCCTCTGACGGCCGGGCAGGGCCGGGCCCCCGACCGGGGCCCGGCCCGCTTCGAATTCAGGCCGGGCCGCGCCGCCGTTCAGGGGCGCGGCCCGGTCCGTTCCGCGCGGCGGGGGCCGCGCCTTGCAGCCCGGCGTCCTCTTCGGGGGAGGAGACGCCGGGGCAGCCTTACCGCCGCGACCGACCCCGCGGCGGCTCGTCAGGGAGCACTTCATGACGCATGCCGAACAGCTTTCGCCGCGCTACGGCGCCGCCGGGGGCAATGACGGCTGGGACGCGCTGGTGCGCGCCTTCGCCTGGATCAACATCGCCATCCTCGGCGTCTTCGTGCTGGAGACGGTCCTGGTCTACGGCGCGCCGGAGGTCCCGGCGCCGTCCGAGGCCTTCGCCTCCGGCGCCCCCGGAGGCTGGGTGATGCTGCTGCTCTATCCCGCCGCCGTGATCGGCGCGGTCTGGGCGGTGATGCGCACCCCGCTGCGCGGCCTGCGCGAGGATTCGGACCTCGTGACCGCGATCAACCGCTACATCATCCGCGGCGCCTTCTTCGCGGTGCTGTTCATCGGCCTCGCCGACGCCGCCGTGTCCTTCGTGCGGGTCGAGGAGATGCTCCCGGCCCTCGTCGGCGACGAGATGGCCTCGAAGCTCGGCCGCTCGGCCTATCGCGGCCCCTATATCCACGTGCCGCTGTTCTTCCTCGGCTTCATCGTCGCGATCTTCACCCGCACGCTGGGCTTCACCTGGCTGGCGCTGCTGATCGTCTGCGCCGAGCTGGCGATCGTGCTGACGCGCTTCATCTTCTCCTACGAGCAGGCCTTCATGGGCGACCTGGTGCGCTTCTGGTACGCGGCGCTGTTCCTGTTCGCCTCGGCCTACACGCTGCTCGAGGAAGGCCACGTGCGCGTCGACGTGTTCTACGCGGGCATGTCCCCGAAGACCCGCGGCTGGGTCAACGCGACCGGCTCGGTGCTGCTGGGCATGACCCTGTGCTGGGTGATCCTGGTGCTGGGCATGGGCGGCAAGACCGCGATCGTGACCAGCGCGATGTCGAACTACGAAATCTCCCAGGCGCAGCTGGGCATGTACACCAAGTACTGGATGGCCGGGTTCCTCGCGCTCTTCGCCGGGACCATGCTGATCCAGTTCGCCGGCTACATGATGGACGCGGTGGCGGATGTCCGGGGACAGCCCGGCGGCCGCGACCACGACCAGCACGCAAACGCCTGATCCGGGACGCATCGACCTATGGAACTTCTCTTCCTCGCCATTCTCGTCCTGACCATGGCCTTCGCGCTCGGGTCGGGATACCCGGTGGCCTTCGCGCTGCCGGGCTCCGCCATCATCACCTTCGCGCTCGCGGCCGGGACCGGCTACGTGCTTGAAGGCAACGCCGACGCCTACTTCCTGCACGGGGGGCCGATCAGCTGGCTGAACGCCGGCGTGACCAACCTCAGGGGCGTCTACTGGGAGGTGGAGCGCGATACGCTCATCGCCATCCCGCTCTTCATCTTCATGGGCATCATGCTGCAGCGGTCGAAGATCGCCGAGGACCTGCTGGTGACCATGGCGCGGCTGTTCGGGCCGATCCCGGGCGGCCTCGGCATCTCGGTGGTGTTCGTGGGCGCGCTGCTGGCGGCCACCACCGGCATTGTCGGCGCGACCGTGGTCGCGATGGGCCTGATCTCGCTGCCCGCGATGCTGCGCAACAACTATTCCCAGCCGCTCGCCACCGGCGCCATCGCCGCCTCGGGCACGCTGGGGCAGATCATCCCGCCCTCGATCGTGCTCATCATCCTCGCCGACCAGCTGGCCTCGGCCGTGGACCAGGCGGGCACGATGCGCAAGGAGCTGCACAAGATCGCCACCGGCGAGCTGTCGATGCCGTCCGAGTACGCCGTCGTCTCCACCTCGGCGGGCGAGATGTTCCTGGGCGCGCTGGTGCCGGGCCTGGTCCTCGTCGGCCTCTACATGGCCTACATCCTGATCTTCGCGATCCTGCGTCCGAAATCCGCCCCGGCGGTGCATTCGGAAGGGTCCTGGGACGTCGCGTTCTGGGGCCGGGTCTTCGTCGCCCTGGTGCCGCCGCTGGCGCTGATCTTCCTGGTGCTCGGCTCGATCATCGCGGGCGTCGCGACGGTCAACCAGGCCGGCGCCATCGGCGCGGCGGGCGCGGTCGTGATGGCCGGCTACCGGCTGCGCGAAGGCGAGGAGCGCCAGTACTGGCCGGCGGTCCTGTTCCTGGGCTCTCTGGCCGCGCTGGCCCTCGTGCTGGCCTGGACCCCGGTCAACATCAAGGCGCTGAACACGGACGAGGAGCGCCTCGCGCTCAAGCTCGCGCTCGCCTGCACCGGCGGCATGCTGGTCGCGCTGCTGTGGTCGGGCAAGCGGGTGCTCAAGATCGACAACACCATGAACGAGGTGATGATCGAGACCGCCAAGACCTCCTCGCTGGTGTTCATCATCCTGCTGGGCGCGGCGATGCTGACCTCGGCCTTCCGCGCCTTCGGCGGCGAGGAGCTGGTGAAGAACTTCCTCGAGGGGCTTCCCGGCGGGTTCTGGGCGCAGTTCGTCATCGTCATGGTGGTGATCTTCGTCCTCGGCTTCTTCCTCGACTTCATCGAGATCGCCGTGGTCGTGGTGCCGATCGTCGCCCCGATCCTGCTGTCCGACCCGTCCGCGAACATCACCGCGGTGTGGCTGGGCGTCATGATCGGCCTGAACATCCAGACCTCGTTCCTGACCCCGCCCTTCGGCTTCGCGCTGTTCTACCTGCGCGGCGTCGCCCCGGCGGCGGTGAAGACGGTGTCGATCTACAAGGGCGTGGTGGCCTTCATCTCGCTGCAGATCCTTGCCCTCGTCATCGTCGGCATGAACCCGGCGCTGGTGAACTACCTGCCCAACCGGGTGAACCTGCTGGCCGAAACCGCGCCGCCGCCGCGCAACCCGTCGCTGCAGACCTGCATCGAGGAATACGTGTGGGAGGAGGTCTCGACCTCCGACCGCGTGCGCGGCGCCATCGCCACCGCCCAGGGGATCGACCTGTCGGCCCTGCCGCAGTCGATGGCCCGGGACCTCGCCGGCGCCTTCGAGGAGGCGGGCAAGGCGCTCGACGCCCTCGCCGAGGCGCAGGAGGCGGCCAAGGACGTCTACGCGGCGGCCCCGGCCTACCGCCCGGTCCACAGGGCGGTGCGCGCGCTGGAGAAGCAGATCCGCATGGCGCAGGAGCGGGCGGACGAGGCGAAGACCGGTCTTCAGCGGATGCTGGACACCGATCCGGAGTCGCTCCGGGCCGAGTACGAGGCCCAGCTGGCCGAGGCCGAGGCGGAGATCGCGGAGCTGACCGCGCAGATCCCCGCGGACTGGGAGCAGACCTACAAGGCCTTCGCCGAGCTCGACAACCGCGAGACCAACCTGCGCCGGTCCTACCGCCGCAGCGCGGACCAGGGCTATGAGCCGGTGCAGGAGACGCTGGCCGTGATCGAGGCGACCGAGGCGTTCGCCGGCCTCGAGGACGCCCTGCGCGACATGCGGGCCAAGATCGCCGCCATCGTGGAGAACGGCTACGAGAAGGCCGAGCTCGACGCCCTGGTCGAAGAGGTGACCGAGCTGCGCGGGACCGTCGGCGACGTCGAGGGGGCGCGCGACGTCCGCTCGGGCGTCAACGGCGCCCGCTCGGCCCTGCGCGGGCGCAACCCGGACCCGGAGAAGGCGCTGGCCGAGATGGACGAGGCGCTGGCCGAGTGGGAAGCGGGCGTCGCGTGGCGCGAGGCCGCCCGGACCTCGGTCGCCCCCGGCCTGCGGGCCTATCTCGACGCCGCCGGCGACACGATCGGCCTGCGCAGCAAGGCGCGCATGCCCGACCATGTCGCCCTGTCGGTGGCCGCCTGCCGCGCGGATCACGAGGACATCTCGCTGCACTTCTGATCCCGCCCGGACGGGCTGACGAACAGGGGGCGCGGGCCGCAAGGTCCGCGCCCCTTCGCGTTGCGCGCCCTTTGTCCGCCGCGGGGGCGCATTCGGCGTTATCCTTTTCCCGGTTCGAATCGTGTCAGCGCAGTGGGAGGACGACGTCATGGCCGAGGACATCAAGGTGCAGGGCTTCGTGGACAAGCTGACCGAGAGCCTGGGCCGGCTCGCCACGCTCGACGTCACCACCGTCTGCACGGATGTGAGCGTGACGCTGGCGCCCGCCGCCCCCGACGCGGTGATGGGCCGGCTCCAGGTCTCCGTCGACGCGCAGGACGCCCGGGTCGCCCATAGCGGGATCAACATCGCCACCGGCGACGTGAAGGCGCTGCTGCCCAAGGATTTCTTCAGCCCCGACCAGGCCGAGTTCCGGGAGTTCCACAAGGCCCAGGTGCAGCTGTCGCGCGAGATCATGGAGACCAACGTCAAGCTGGTCGGCGACGTGCTTGCCAAGGTGATCGACGCCGCGCGGGACCGCTGAGCGGGTGGTCTTCGGCGCGAAGACCCCCGCCGATCCCGACAAGGGCGGGCGCCAGGTCCGGCCCTCGACCTGGCTGGCGGACCGGTTCGAGGACCTCGTGCATATCGAGGTCAACACCATCGAATCCACCAACATCACCGGGCGGGCCATGCCCGGCCCGGTGCAGGCGATCGAGGAGATCGCGAGCAGCTTCGAGCGCTATCTCGTGGCCGCCCCGGGGCGCGACCCGGTGGATTCCGAGGGCATGGCCCCCCGCTTCGACGCCGCCGACGCCGGCGTCCGGGACATGCCCGCGGACCGGCTGACGCTGGCCGAGGCGCAGGCCTCGCTGCGCCATGCCATCGACATCGGCGCCCCGCGCGCCACCCCCGCCCACATGGTGCGCATCGTCGAGGCCGCGCTGGCCGAGATCCGGGCGGTGGAGCGCGACAGGCGCGGGCAGGACCCGCGGACCACCATCCTCTATCGCATCTTCCGCAACGCCCAGGCGCTCTTCGGCGTTCTCGCGCCCGGCAAGGCCGACACGGTGGCGGCCTGGCGCGCCGACACCCTGGTCGACTGGCGCGCCGCGGCCCCGGCCGAGCGGCACGTGATGATGGAGGCCGAGCTGACCCCCGGCGGCGCCGAGGCGGTGAAGGCGGACCTGCTGCGGCGCCTGAGCAAGGAGCAGCGGATGCAGATCCGCAAGATCTGGGAGATCAAGACCGACCGGATCCAGTTCCAGACGGTGCTCCAGCTCGACGGCGACGTGGTCACCCGGCTTTCGGCCGCGAAGCCGCGCCGCCCGGAGCTGGCCAAGGAGATGCACGAGCGCGGCGTGCGCCTGTCCTTCGATTACTGGAAGACGGTGCTGACGCTGCTCGAGACCCTGCTGACGGGCCGGAAGTGAGCGCCCCGGGCGCGATCCTGCAGGCGGCGCGCGACCTCGAGGCGCTGGCGGGCGAGGGGCTGACGCTGGTCTCTCCCGCGCCGCCCGGCGGGGGGGCGGGGCGGGCGCCCCCGGCCTCCTCGACCCCCTGGGCCTCGACCCCCTTCGCCTCGACGCTTGTGCAGGCCGATGGCGACATCGTCACCCGGATCTCGCCCGCCGCCGACGCGGCCGCGCTCGAGGCGCATATGGCCATGGTGGCGGCGCGGCTGCGCGGGCTGGGGCGGCTGGCCGCGGCGCCGGGCCGGATCGCGGCCTTCGTGCGGGTGTGCGTGCTGAACGCCGCCTTCCTGACATGGGACGGCGCCGGGGCGGGGGCGGCGGCGGCGCAATGGGCCTGGACCGTCGCCCTGCCGCTGCTGGCGCCGCTGGCGCGCGAAGCGGTGCGGCGCGGGCTGATCGGGGCGGCGAAGTGGAAGCTGGGCCTCTGACGGGTCCCCTGGCGGGGCCTCGCCGGGCGCGGGCGCGGGGCGGGGCGCGGGGGGCCTAGCGCAGCGCGTGGGTCAGCGTCGCCCCGGCCTCGACCCAGGCGGCGCGCAGGCCGGCCAAGGGCTCGGCGTGCCGGTCCACCGGCGCCAGCGGCAGGGCGCCCTCGTCCCCGTCCAGCAGCGCCCGCGCCGCGGCGGCGCCGAACACCGTCCCCGGCCCGATCCCGCGGCCCGAATAGCCGAACACGGCGAGGCCCGGCGCGTCGCCCCCCCCTGCGCCCCCTCCTGCGCCGCGGCCAAGCCGCATCACCTTGGGCACGTGGTCCCCGGTCATGGCGATGCGGCCCTGCCAGCTGTGCTCGAACGCCATCCCGGCGGCCTCGGGGAACAGCGCCGCCAGCGTGCGCCGCGCCCAGGCGGCATGGACCCGGCCGCCCGGCCCCTCGACGTCGCCGATGCACCCCAGGATCAGCCGCCCCGCCGCGTCCATCCGCCAGGAGCGCATGACCAGCGAGGTGTCCCAGCACCCCTCGCCCCCCGGCATGATCCGGGCGCGCAGCGCCCCGGGCAGCGGCGCGGTGGCGAATTGCGAGAAGTGCACCCCCACGCTGCGCGGCGCGGGCGCCCCCGCGGCGTCCCGGTGATAGGCGTTGGTGGCCAGCAGCAGCGCCTTCGCGCGGACCTCTCCGCCCGGGCTGCGCACGATCCATGCGCCGCCCTCCTGCCGGACCGAGAGGGCGGGGGCGTTCTCGTGGAACACCGCGCCCGCCGCCGCCGCCGCCCGGGCCAGCCCGCGGCAATAGGCCAGCGGCTGCACCGTGCCCGCGCGCGGGTCGAAGAGCGCGCCATGCACCCCCGCCGCCCCGGTGCGCCGCGTCGCCTCGGCCGCGTCCAGGATCTGCAGCGGCGCGCCCATGCGGTTGCCCTGCCGGAACCTGTCCTCGAGATCCGCCATGCCCGAGGGGGCGTGGGCGCAGTGCAGCGTGCCCGCCCGCACCGCCTCGCATTGAATGTCGTGCGCGCGGATCCGGTCGAACACCGCCTGCGGCGCGGCCCCGAGCGCCGAGAGCAGCCGGTCCGCCGGCCCCTCGCCCATCGCCGCGCGCACCTGGTCGGGCTTCATCCACAGGCCCGCATTCACCAGCCCCACGTTGCGCCCCGAGCCGCCATGGCCGATCCGCGCGGCCTCGAGCACCCGCACCTCGGCCCCGCCCTGCGCGGCCTCCAGCGCGGCGCTGCAGCCGGTGAAGCCGCCGCCGATGACCAGCAGGTCCGCCTGCGCGCGCTCCGGCTGGGGCGCGGTCGGGGCGGTCTCGGCGCAGCTGTCCTGCCAGAGGGACGGGGCGGGGGAGGGGGGCGAATCGTGGGTCATCGCGCCAGCCTAAGCCCCCGCGCGCCGGGGGCGTGAGAGGGTTTCGCGCCTGTCGCGCCGCCCGCCTCCGCCCGCGCCCGCGTCCCTATCCGCCCGGGTCTGGCCGTCGCCCGGCCGCCGCCCGCCCCGCCGCCGCGTCAGCGGATCGCGGCGCGCACGATCTCCTCGCGCGGGGCGTCGGGCGCCGCGCGCACCATCTCCACCGCCTCGCGCATCCGCACCACGTCGGGCACCAGCCCGCCCTGGTCGCGGCCGTCGAGCTCGATCGCCAGCACCTCGCCCTCCTGCTTCACCGCCTCGGGGGAATGCTTGGCGGTGATGTCGTAAAGGCTCGAGAGGAAGATGCTCTCGGCCCGGGCGAGGTTCTCCTCGTGCCGGGCGATGGCGGCCCGCAGGTTGTCGCGGGACTTCTCGTAGCGGGGCACGAGGTCCTCGGGCAGGTCGCCCCCGGCCAGGCTGTTCTCCACCACCCCGAGAGTGCGGGCGTTCTTCTCCATCGCCGCGCGCTCCTGCCGGATCCAGTTGATCAGCGTGGCCCCCGACAGCAGCGACAGGCGCATCGAGCGGGCCTGCGCCTCGTCCCGCGCGCGGCGGTCCTCGATGATCTGGGCGCGGACCACCTCCAGCTCGTTGCGCGTCTGCAGGTTGGTGGTGTTCCGGATCAGCTCGTCCAGCACCGGCACCGGGTTGTCGCCGCCGCCCTCGCCCGACAGCTCCTCGAACTGGGCCATCCACTGGTCGCGGATGCGGTTGGTCTCGGCCAGCGAGCCGTTGACGACGGTGGAGAGCATGGGCCGCATCCCGAAGGTCTCCAGCGCCGTCGCCTTGCCGTCGGTGGCGGCGAAGAACGCCCATTCGGAGCGCAGCGAGGAGCGCAGCTCCTCGGGGTAGGAGGCGATGGAGCCGCCGCGGGTCACGAAGCCGCCGATCTGCCCGTGCCGCCGCCCGAAGCGGTTGAGGCGGAACGGCTCCAGCGCCAGTTCCTCGACCCCGCCGAACAGGCCGTGGAAGCCGAGCGGGTTGGGCTTGCGCATCCCGATCGGCCGCAGCGCGCCGTTGGAGGACCGCCGCCCCTGGTGCCAGGCGTATTCCGAGACCCCCTCGGGCATCGGCGGCAGCGGCGCGCGGAAATCGGCGTCGTCGAGCGCGGCGCCCCCGCGGGCGGCGTATTCCCATTCCACCTCGGTCGGCAGCCGCACATAGGCCGGGCCGCCGCCGGTCTCGGGCAGGGCGGCGGGGGCCTCGGCGCGCAGCCACTCGCTCCAGGCGCGGGTGAACTCGATGGCGTCGAACCACGAGAGGCCCCCCATCGGGCGGGCGCCGCGGCGGCCCGGCTCGGGGCAGGCGTCGCCGGCGAGGGCGGCGTACTGGTCCTGCGTGACCTCGTATTTCGCGAGGTAATAGACCGACTTGCCGTCCAGCTCGAAGCCGCCGCGCAGGTGCTCGGTGCGGAAGTAGTCCATGTAGCCGGTGTCGGGCGTGGCCCCGCCCAGCTGCACGCTGCGGTCGTCCATCGGGTTCGAGAGGTCGACCGGCGTCTCGACCGGCAGGAAGGCCATGCCGCCGCCGCAGGGCAGGGGCAGGTCGACCTGGCCGGGCTGCGGGCCCGCGGGGTCCCACAGCTTGCGGTCCCAGGCGATGGCTGCGCCGTCCTGCGCCGCGGCGGGCGCGGCGGCGAAGGGCGCGGCGGCGGCGGCGGCCAGCAGCGCGGCGACGAGCAGGGAAGGGGGCGTGGCGGCGGTGGTCATGGATCAGCCTCCGGCTCTGACGGCGATGGCGGGGTCGGTGGCGGCGGCGCGGCGCGCGGCGGCGGCGGCGGCGACCAGCGCCACCGCCAGCACCCCCGCGCCGACCCCGAGGAACACGGCCGGGTCCAGCGGCGCGATCGGCCCCGACCCGCCCGCGCGCCCGGCGAACACGGCCTCGAGCGCGGCCGAGCCCCCGGCGACGATGGCAGAGGCTGCGAGCCAGCCCGCCAGCGCGTAGGCGCAGGCCTGGGCCAGCGTGAACAGCGCCAGCGCCCGCGGCCCCAGCCCGATCAGCGCAAGGAAGGCCAGCGCGCCCTGCTTGCGTTCGACATTCGACCAGAACAAGGAGGCGAGCGCGCAGGCCAGCCCCAGCCCCGCGCAGACGGCGAGCACCCCGAGCGCGGTCCCGACGTCCTTCTCGAGGCCCAGCAGCGGCGCGATCTCGCCCTCGCGCGATTGCACCGTCACGCCGAGCTCGTCCGAGAGGCGCAGCGCCAGCGGGCCGACATCCTCGATGCTGCGCGCGTAGATGCGGAAATTCTCGTACCGGGTGACGCGGCCCTCCAGCGGCGGGCCGTCCGGGGCGCCGTAGGCGGGCAGGGCGTGGCCGTCATAGAAGGCCTCGACCTCGTGCACGAAGCCGGTGGGCACGACCAGCACGTCGCCCCCGACCCGCCCGGGGGCGAGGACATGGACCACCTCGGCCTCGAGGCGCATCCGCGCGGTGGGGGGCGAGCCGCGGGCGGCGCGCAGCTCGATCCGCGCGCCGGGGCCGACGCCCCACTTGCGCGCCAGCGCGGGCGAGAGCGCGACCTGGCCCGGCCCGATCTCCAGCCCTTCGGGCAGCAGCGGGTCGCCCGGCTCGGTCCCCATCAGCCCCGCGCGCTCATAGGCGCGGGCCTCGGGGGGGCGGGCCTCGAGCCGCCGGGCCAGCGAGCGTTCCTGCGGGGCGATGAAGGCGATCTCGGGCCAGCCGCGCAGCCGCGCGAGGTCCTCCTGCGTGAAGGCGTGGTTCCCGGTGATGGCGATGCGGCGCATGTTCGGGTCGGCGCGCAGCGCGTCGACCACGGCGCCCATCACCCCGGCCTTGATGGCGAAGAGCAGCATCAGCGGCGCCAGCACCCCGGCGATCAGCGCGACGACGCCGAGGACATGGGCCGGCTCGCGCGCCATGTCGCGCAGCGCCAGCCGCAGGGCGAGGCGGGGGCCGGGGCGGCTCATGCCCGGGGCTCCATGCCGGGGGTCTCCAGCCGCGCCTCGGCGTCGTGCTCGTCCCCCGCGACGCGCAGCGCCAGGCGCCGCCCGGGCAGGTCGTCGAACACGTGGGTCTCGTGCGTCGCCACCAGCACCGCGGCGCCGAACCCCTCGGCCAGCGCCGAGAGGAGCTCCGCCACCCGGGCCTTGTTCGGCGGGTCGAGCGCGGCGGTGGGCTCATCCGCCAGCACCAGCGCGGGGCGGTGGACGATGGCGCGGGCCAGCGCCGCGCGCTGGCGCTGCCCGACCGAGAGCGCCCGCGGCCAGGCCCCGCCGAGACCCCCCAGCTCCAGCGCCTCCAGCACCGCGTCGGCCAGCGCCCTGTCGGGCCGCCCCGCCGCCTGCTGCGCCAGCGCGAGGTTCTCGGAGACCGTCAGGAAGGGCGCCAGCCCGCCCGATTGCAGAAGGAAGCCCAGCTTCTCGGCCCGCAGCCGCGCCAGCCCCTCGCGGTCGCCCCGCGCGAACAGCGCGGCGGCGTCGGCGGCCTCCGCCCCCGCGCCGATGCGGAACAGCCCCGGAACCTGCGGGCGGCGCACCAGCCCGATCATCTCCAAGAGCGTGCTCTTGCCCGACCCGGAGGCGCCCGAGAGGACGACCATCTCTCCCGGCGCGACATGCAGCGCGTCGACGCGCAGGCGGAAGCGGCGCGAGGCGTCGCCGAGCTCGTGCCGCAGCCCCTCGATCGCCAGGGCGGCCTGCGCCGGGGCGGAGGACGGGGCCGCGGCCGCGGTCACGGCAGCGCCTCGAGCGGCAGCGCGAACACGTGTTCGCCCGAGGGCGCGCCCTCGTAGAGCGCGGTCCACAGCGCCGGGTCGTCGTTGAAATGCTCCAGCAGCTGCAGGCGCGATTTCACCCGGTCGAGCGTGCGGCGCCGTTCGGCCCCCGAGGCGTTGGCCCAGCGTTCGGGCGTCATCTCGGCCAGGATCGAGCTCGAATAGGGCAGCTCGTCCAGGTACTCGGCCACCGCGTCGTCGAGGCTGCCGAACTCGGCGTTCACCAGCGCGCCGGGGTTCTGCGCCATCCGCGCCAGCGCGCCGCGCAGCAGCTCGAAGAACTCGTCCTCGCGCATCTGGCGCTGGGTCATCTCGCCGAGCGTGGAGATCTCGCGCAGCACGTCCGCCATGGTCGACAGCTCGTTCTTGGTGATCAGCAGCCGCACGTCGAGCGCGGGCACCAGCGGGTTCTCCAGCGACTTGTCCATCGCCCAGAAGCGCAGCAGCGGCGGCGCCTCGGCGTTCACCCGGCGGCCGTGCCATTCCAGGCGCATGGCCAGCGAGGCGAGCTCGCGCGGGGACAGGTTCCCCTCCTCGGCCTCGCGCTGCAGCTCGTCGGTCGGGGGCGCGCTGTACTCGCCGATCACGAAATCGGCGAAGCTTTCGACCCGCGGGCGCAGCGCGCCGTAGGGATCGGCGCCGCCGGTCAGGTCCACCGCCTCGTAGACCGGGCTGCCGTCGACGGGGTTGCGCGTCATCTCGGCATAGGCGGCGGCGGCGACGGCGTGGTTGGCGACGCCGTCCGAGGTCTTGATGTGGATGGCGGCGAGCTGGACCTTCTTGGAGCGCGCCGCCTCGCGCAGCGCCCCGGCGTCGAGCTCGCGCAGCGCCTCGGGCAGGGACGCGTCGCCCTGCCGCTTGGGCCCGGCGTCGCTGATCACCACCACGTAGCGCTGCTCGATCGGGCCGCCGTTCGGCCCGGCGTTCTCCCAGCCGGGCATGTTGATCGCCTCCCACACCCCCGAAGCGGCGTCCTCGTTGAAGCCGATGGTGGAGGCGGTCGCCTGCTTGACGGCCGAGAGCTTGGCGTTGACCGTGCCCGGGGTCTGTTCGTCCGAGAGCGCGAGGAAGGTGCGGGTGCGGTACTCGATGTCCCGCTGCGGGTCGGCCGCCTTCGCCGCCTCGACGCTGTCGCGGAAGCCGACGAGGCCGAAGCGGGTGTGTTCGCCGGCCGGGCTGGCCTGGATCCGCTCCACCGCCGCCTTCACCGCGTCGCGGGTCGCCTCGATATAGGGCTGCATCGAGCGCGAGGTGTCGATCACGAAGACCACGCCCGCGGTGCGCTGCTCCTCCTCCGGCTCGTCCTCGTCCTTGTCGCCCAGCGGCAGCGAGGCGAGTTCGAGCAGGCGGATGATCTCGAAGGTCATCGGGTGCTCTTCCTCGCGCCAGTCGAGGATCGGCAGCAGGTAGAAGTTCTGCAGGATGTCCACGTGCTCGGCCGGCTCGATCGACACCACCTTCTCGGCCGCGCCCTCGGACTGCAGCTTGCGCCGCAGCTCCCGCGCCATGGAGATCGCGGCCTCGTGCTGGACCACTTCCTCGAGCGCGGGGGCGTCCTCGAAGAAGATCTGCCGCTCGCGCCCCGCCGGGTTGGCGAAGGAGACGACGATGTTCTGCTTCCACTCCACCATGTCGTCCGCCTTCGCCCAGCCCTCGGGGCCCGAGGCGACGCCGCGGCCGACCTCGATCCAGCCGTCCTTGCGGTCATAGACATAGAGGGGCTGGAACGGGGTGATCCCGGCCTTGCGCGCGCCGCCGGGCGCGGCGAAGAGGCTCGCCTCGTCCTTGGCGAGGACGCGCTGGTAGATGGTGGTCTTGCCCTCGACCAGTTTCGGCAGGCGGTCGGCGGCGAGCGCCGCGGTGGGCGCGGCGGCCCCGGCGGCGGCGAGGCCGCCGAGGGCCAGGAGGGCGGCGCGGGCGAGGGCGAGCGAGGGCATCGGCTTCCTCCTCAGTTGCAGTGGATCATGGCCAGCAGCTTCGCCTGCTGGTCCGTGGCGCCGCGCAGCCGGGTGCACAGGGCGTTGAAGCCCGCCTCGGCCTCGGCCGAGCCCGCCTCGACGGCGCGCTTGTAGTAATCGGCGGCGTATTCTGCGCTCGGCTCGCCCAGCGGGCGGGCGTCGACCTCGGCGGCCGGGTCGTACCACTGCGCGAAGCGGGTCAGGGCGCCCGCGTCCCCGGCATCGGCGAGGATGCCGAGCAGCCGCACCTCGAGGTCGACCTCCCCGGCGGCGCGGCACAGCTCGGCGAAGCTGCGCAGCGCGTCGTGGTCCGGCGTCTCGGCCTGGACGACGGGCAGGATGTCCTCGCGGGTGCAGGCGGGGGCGGCGGCCTCGTCGACCGGCTCGGGCTCGGGTTCCGGTTCGGGCTCCGGCTCCGGCTCCGGTTCCGGCTCGACCGGCTCCTCGACCGGCGGGTCCTCCGGCGCGGGCGCGGGCGTCGCGCCCGGGCCGAAGAGGAAATACCAGGCGGCCCCCGCGACGGCGAGCAGGAGCAGCAGCAGCACGATCAGCAGCCCGGTCTTCGAGCCGCCCTTTTGCTCGGGTTCGGGCCCGGGCCCGTCCACCACCACGGTGCGCGGGATCTCGGCCGGCTCCTGCGGCTCCGGCTCGGGCGCCGGGGCGGGTTCGGGTTCGGGCTCCGGTTCCGGCGCGGGCGGGGCCTTCGCGGCCGGGCGCGGGGCCGAGGCCTCGAGCGGGCGCTGCATGGTCCCGACGCCCCCGGTCCCGGCGGCGTCGGGCGCGGGCAGGATCGTCTCGGGCCAGTCCAGCGCCGCCTCCTGGCCCAGCTCGGGCAGGACCAGCGTGAAGGGCGTGTAGGCCTCCATCTGGTTCACGATCTCGGGGCCGACGCGCAGGAAGGCGCCCTTGCCGTCGGCCTCGACCGTGTAGGGGCCGAAGCTGTGCGCCCCGCCCTGCCATTCCTGCGGGCCGAGCCATTCGTCGGTGTCCGCGCGGCGGATCTGGACCGAGATCCCGGCCCCCGCGGGGGCGGGGCAGCGGATCAGCGCGCCGCCGCCGAGCCGGCGCTTGGGGTCCTTGACGATCTTGATGCTCATCTCGCGTCCTTCCCGGCGCTTACGCCGCGAGCCGCTTGAGGATGTCCCCCAGGCGGGCGTTCTGTTCGGGGTCCACGCTCGACCCGTCGGCGTCCTTCGCGTTGTCGAGGAACACCTGGTAGATCATGTGCAGCCAGTCGGTCACCGCGTCCGCATCGGCCCGGCGCGGGACGGCGGGCAGCTTGTGGGTGTCGTCCACCTGCTTCGGCGGCACGAAGGGCTTGCGGGTGTCGTTGGTCCCGGCGATGGCGACGTCGGGGCGCTCTTCTTCCGGACGGCGCACGGCGGTGGCGGTGCAGCTGAAGGCGTTGAGCCGCTCGGCCGCGCGGATCGCCGCGACCATCACGTCGCCGTCGCCCTGCTCCATCCGGCCCGCCAGCTCCAGCTCGTCGACCAGCGCATCCTCGAGCTTCATGCGCCGCGAGGCGTGGATCAGCTCGTTCGCGATCTCTCCCGCCGCGCCGGGGCTGACGGCGAGCCGGGCCGAGAGGTCCTCGGCCGCCGCGAAGGCCTTGAGGCGCTCCACCCACAGCCCGTAGGCCGCCTCGGCCCGCCACTCGGCGCGCGAGATGGTGCGGCCGCGGGCGGGGGCGGCGGGGGGCGGGGCGGCGGCCTCGGGGGCCGCGCCCGCGCCGGGCATCGAGACGCCGCCGGGCAGGGTCACGCCCCCCGGCATCGACACGCCGCCGGGCATGGAGATCCCGCCGGGCAGGGTGACGCCGCCCGCGGGCGCGGCGGCGGAGGCGGGCGCCGCGGCGGGGGCGGCGGTGCGCGCCGCCACCAGCCGCACGTCGCGCGGCGGGCGCTTCATGCGCTGGAAGATCGGCTCGGCCGTCACCGTCATGTCGCGCAGCAGCGCGCCGAACAGCCGGTTGTTGTGGACGTGGACCAGCTCCTGCATCACGCCCTGGGCGGCGGCGGTGCGCTCCTCGATCCTGCGGGTGATGTCGTCGTCGATATAGAACCCCCCGAGCAGGAGCGAGACGCGCTGCGCCGCCTCGCGCGCCTGGGCGGCGATCTGGCGGGCCTTGATCTCCGGCCGGCAGACCGGGGTCAGGTGATCGACGAGGTACTGGACGCCCCCGTCATTGAGCGCCATGGCCGCGTCCCAGGCGGCCTCCGGCTCGCGGAAATGGGTGCGCACCAGCTCGGCCTCGCAGCAGCCGGACTTCATCTCGGCGATGCGGGGCAGCTTTTTCTGGATCAGCTCGATCTCGCGGCCGTTCTCGTACTCGATCACCGACTCGGCGGGGAAGTTGGGATTGCGCAGCCAGTAGCAGTTCTGGAACGGCTCGTTCGGCGTCCAGCGCTTGGGCCAGCTGTCATCCATCGCGCCGAATTTCTCCAGCAGCGACATGCGCATGCGCTTGTCGAAGCGCGACTTGGGGTCGTCCCCCGACCCGGCGCTGTCGATCAGGTGCTTGTCGAACTTGGTCAGCACGAAGAACAGCAGCTGGTCGGCCCCGGCGCGCAGCTCGGGCGTCGCGCCATGGGTGCCCGCGACCCATTCCGAGACGAGCTGCGACAGCCCCCCCGTCTCCACGTTGCTGTCGGGGATGCAGAGCAGCATGGAGGTGATCTCCTGCTGCGCGACGTAGCGGTCGAAGAGGTACGCGACCTTGCCGCGCAGCACGCATTCCTTCAGCGGCCCCGCGGCGCCCGACAGGTAGCTGCGCAGGTTCTTCTCGTCGCGCGTGCGCGCGCCGGGGAAATCGAGCAGGTCGGCGCCGTCGAACAAATCGTGCGGCTTGGCCTCCATCGGCAGCACCAGCTCGGCGGTCAGCGCGGTGACCACCGATTTGGGCAGCGTCGCCTGCGCCCCGGCGGTGGTCTTCAGCGCCAGCTGCGATCCGCCCTGCTGGTCGAGCCCGGCGAGCAGCGCCACGTCGATGATGCTGTCCTCGCGCGGGACCAGCGCGTCGAGCCCGGCGAAGGCCTCTTCCGGGCAGCCGAGCTGCTGGAGCGCGCCCGCGAGCACGCCGTAGAGCTTCGTGAACGCCTCGTGCCGCCCCCAGAGGATCGCGAACAGTTCCGCCCGCTCCGCCGGTTTCAGCCGCGGGGCGAGGTCGATCGCGCGCTCCCAGAACTCCGCCAGCGCGGCGGCGTAGGTGGAGCGGGCGGTGAACTTGCCCACGTATTCCTGCATCTCCATCACGTCGTCGACGGTGAAGCCGACGCCCTCGGCCCCGGCGCGGGGCTCGAGCCTGGCGAAGAGCGCGTCGATCTCCTCGCCCGTCGGCTCCTCCTCGGACTTGTCGCCGTCGAGCAGGAACGAGTTGATCAGGATCCGCGCCACGTCCGCCTCGGACAGCAGCCGCAGCTTGACCGGGAAGCCCGGCGGGGCGGGGTAGGGCTGGATGGTGAAGCGGGTGACGATGCCGGTGGATTCGCCCTCGCCCTCGGGGTTGATGTCCTTGATGAAGTCGAGCTTGCCGTTCGGGTCCGGGTAGTTCGCGCGCAGCGGCGCGTCCTCGGGGCGGGCGAGCACCGAGATCAGGAACGACTTGCCCGCCTGCGACGGGCCGAAGACGGACACGCACATCGGGCGCGCGGCGGCTTCCCCGAGGCGGCGCAGGCGCAGCGCGGCGCGGCGCAGCTCGCGCTGCGTGGCGGGGCCGTCATTGCGCACGGTCTCGGCGTTGGCCGGGTCGGCGACCCAGTCCATCGCCTCGCGCGCGGCGTCGGAGATGTCCATGCACATGGTTGCGACGTCGGTGGTCATGGCGATCCCTCCCCTCACCCGATCCGGAAGATGCCGGTGTCGAGCCAGTAATCCTCGGCGTCGACCCCGAGCGTGTGCAGGCTGAGCCGCACCACGTCCGCCTTGTGCGGCGTGCCCGAGGCGTCCTCGACCGTCAGCACGTCGAAGCCTTCCTTCAGCGTCTCGGCGCGCAGCTTCTCGGCGCTGGTCTCGGCCTCGTCCTCGTTCTCGCGCCGGCCGATCTCGACCTTCAGCGGCGTCGGCAGGCGGCGCGCGCTCTCGTTCGCGAAATCGAGCCGGTAGAGCGGGCTGCCCGGCCAGCGTTCATGCGGCATCTGCCGGAAGCCGATATGCATCGGCGCGCGCAGATCGACGGTCGCGGTCTCGTCCGCGCCCGGCCTGGCCTGGAGATCCACGTCGCTGAACATGATGCGCCGGTCCAGGAGCTGGCCGTTGCGCTCCATCTCGCCGATGAACCGGGCGGTGGAGCGCATGCGGATCTCCTCGATATGCACCTTGAAGTTCACGATGCTGCTCTCGGCCAGGCGGCAGAGCATCCCGCCCACGGCGGCGGTGGTCTTCGGGTCGCCGATGCGGTTGCTGACCCGGTCGCGATAGGGATACCAGCCGCCGACCTTGTATTCGTGCATCGACAGCACCCGGTGCGGGGGGACCACCATCGCCTCGCGCACCATGTCGCCGACGGTGGGCAGGCGCGTCGGCCGCCCCGAGAGGAGCAGCGCGTCGGCCCCGAGATGGTCGGCCAGCTCCAGCATCGCCTCCACCGGCGGGCCGAACACGTCGCGCACCAGCCGGTCGACGGCGAAATGGGCGATGTCGAACACCGCGTCGGCCAGCCGCCAGTCGGTCGTGCCGCGCATGCGGGCGGGGTCCTCGAGATACTCGATCACCGCGGGCGACAGCGCCAGCTGCGGCGGCGGGGGCGGCAGGTCCGGGTCGTTCGGCGCCTCCTGAGGCAGGGCGCCGACCACGTCGATCAGGCGCACCAGCCGGTTGTCGCCGCCGGTCATCGTCTCGGCCTCGCCCAGCGCGGCGAGCGCGAGGGGCGTGAGGATCTGCAGGCTGAACTGCCGCCGCTTCTGGCGGGTCTGTTCGTGCACGTCGCCCACGTCGCCGCCGAAGAGCTCGCGCAAGAGCTCCTCGGCATGGCTGCACCCATGGGCTGCGAGCTGGTCGCGCAGCTGCGGCAGGATGATGTTCTCCACCACCGCCTGCACCAGGTCGTCGCCCGCGGTGCGGAAGCCCTCGCGCACGTTCTGGTAGGGGCGGATCTCGCGGTTGTCCTCGCCGTAGAAGGTGGTGATCATCAGGTCGGTGGTGCCGCCCCCGACATCGATGCAGGCCACCCGCAGCGACGGCTCGGCCCCGCCCACGCCCGGCGGCATGTCCGCGGGACGGCGGCGGCGGCGGCCCATCAGCTCGAAATAATCGTCGATCTGGCCGCCGAATTTCTGCGCGATCTCGTCATAGAGCCACACCAGGTGCGTGCAGCTCGCCTCGTCCCAGTCGACCACGATCTTCGGCGGCTGCGCGGTCTGCCCGAGCGACCGGCCCGACCAGCCCGCCACCGACCAGAGCAGCTTCAGCGCCCCTTCCGCGCGCGAACGCATGATCGCCTGTTCCTGCAGCGGCGTGGCCGAGGGCAGGGTGAGGATGACGTTGCGCAGCCGCCGCGGCAGCTCGGACTGCTTGCGGGTCAGCCGCTCGCCCACGTCGTTGATCTGCATCAGCGCCTGCGCGATCAGCTCGCCCAGCATGAAGCCGTAGAGCGAGGAGCGCGAGAAGCGCGGCCGGGTCGCGGGGGTCTCGCTCACCTGCCGCGGCTTCAGCAGCTTGCCCGAGACGTCCGCGCGGACCTGGGCGATGACGTCCCCCGCCTCGTTCAGGAACCGGCAGGAGGACCGCGCCACGGTGGGCAGGGTCTGGCGCGTGTCGACGCCGTTGAAGCGCCAGTCCTGGCTCATCGGGCGCTTGTCCCAGATGTAGCGCTTGGGGCTGGAGAGGCCGGAGACGGTTTCCGTGCCCGCGGAGCCGAGCACCATCCGCGCCGCCTCGGGGCCGACGCGCACCATGCTGGGCCACAGGAAGGCGGGGCGGGCGCGCCCGGCGCGCCGCGCGATGTGCTCGGGGCCGAAATCGGCCTGCGCGAACTCCACCCGGCTTTCGAACGGGCGGCGGGCGTAGAGTTCCGGCCGCCCGAGATCGCGCAGCCCGAGGGCGTAGCAGTTGTTGAGGTCCACGCGCCGCTCGTCCGGGAAGCTTTCGACCAGGATCCCGCAGGTGCGGCTGTTGCCGATGTCGAGGATCAGGTCCACGTCCACCGGCTCATAGCGCCGGTCGCCGGAGACGGTGTCGAGAAGGCGCATCACCGGCGGGCGCACCGCGGTGGCCACGAGGCGCAGCATCGCGAGATACCGCGCCCAGTGCTCGAACTTGTAGGGGTAATCCTCGGGGCGCAGCGGCCGGCCCGGGCGCTGGGCCTGCTTGAAGTCGTCGAAATGCTGCTGCAGCCATTCCGAGACCCATTTCTGCTGGTCGTAGACCTCGCCCTCGTCCTCGACCGGGTTGCACACGAACCAGGCCACGTCGTCATGGGCGCCGACAAGGCGGAAGCGGCGCTCATCCGCCGCGTCCTTCATCGAGGGCGCCAGGTACGGCTCGTCCTCCTCCGGGTCGTCATCGTCGAGCCCGGTGTCCAGCGCCAGGATCGCGGTATGGGTGTGGCCGGTCTTCTCGTCCGGGACCTCGCGTTCCAGCAGGTAGATCCGCGCCCAGGTCGAGGGGCCGCCGTCGAACAGCTCCTCGCCGTTCGGGCCGCGCCCTTCCTGCAGGCGCAGCACCGGGACGGGCGTCCACTTGCGCAGGAACGGCTCCAGCGCGCGGATGTTGTTGATGGTGTAGTTCTGCTCGCGCGTCGGATCGCCCGCCTCGGGGATCTCGGCGTCCTTCTCCTCCTCGCCCGAAAGGGGCCAGAGACGCCAGTCGTCTTCCTCGCCGGCATTGCCGACGATGCGCTCGGCGAATTCCATCGACTTGCGGCCGGCCTGGTCGAGGCTGAAGCCGAACTCCATGAACTGGATCCCGCTGTTGGGGGCCAGGGTCACTTCTTCGGGCCAGGCGGCAGGGGCGGCGCGTTGCATGTCTTGGAGAGTCCTCGGGCGCGGTCGGTGGAAGGCGGGGGTCGTCGGGGCGCGGGGCGCGCCCGTCAGCATCGCGGGTCGGGCGGGTCAGGGATAGTTGAATTCGAACTCGGCGACGGCCTTGTCGCGGGGCAGGCTGCCCTGGCGCATCTCGGCCTGCGCGCCCTTGCTGATCCGCACGCGGAACAGGTCGTCGCCGGGGGCGCGCTTGTTGTAATTCTCGACCTTCACCTTGTAGCGGCCCTGCTGCGGCTCGCCGTGGAACATCACGTGCTCCACCGGGCGCTCCACCACGTTGGCGACGGTGGAGTTGCGGTCGACGGTCAGCTCTCCGCCGCAGCTGTTGGGCCGGGCCTTGAAGCCGATATCCTCGCCATTGGGGCAGGTGACCCAGAGGTCGAGATCGGAGGCGGTGTCCCAGGTCAGGGTGATCTTGAGCTTCGAGTCGTCCTCGGGGTCGACCCCCGCCTCGTCGAGGCGGCGGTCGAACTCGTCTCGCGGGCCGGGCGCCTCGGCCCGGTCGCCCCGCGTGGGCGGGGTGTGGGGCAGAAGCTCCTGCCGCGGGACCGGGGTGCAGATCTCGGGGCGCTCGGCGGCGGCGGCCTCGGACAGGATCCGGGCCAGGGCGTCGACGTCGATCCGGTCGCCCGAGGCGTCGAAATACGTGCCCCCGGTGGCCTCGGTCACGCATTGAAGCTCCGAGAGGCCCGCGAGGTCCACGACGTGGATCTTCAGCCCCGGCCGCGCGGCCTTGGCCGAGCGGGCCGCGGCGCAGGGATCGCCGCCGCAGGTGTCCATGCCGTCGCTGACGATGACCAGCGTGGCCGGGTCGTCGGGGCCGAGCCCGCCTTCCATGTCCGCCGCGGCGGCGCCGATGGCGTAGGCGAGGGCGGTGAAGCTGTTCAGCTCCATCCCGTCCACCGCGGCGCGGGCGGCGGCGGGGTCGGTCACCTCGGCCCCCATCTGCAGCTGCCCGCAGGCCGAGAACGGGGCGAGGCGCACGCGCAGCGGGTCGGCGCGCTCGAACGCGCCGCCCATCGCCTCGCGCAGCGCCTCGATGCGCTTGCGGCCCATGTCCTGGGCCAGCGCCCCGCGCACGAGCTCCGAGTAGCGCCGCCCGTCCTCCTCGCTGCCCCAGCTGCCGTCGGGCTTGCGCCGGGCGACGATGGCGGCGAGCTCGCGCTCCACCTCGGCCGGGGTCTTCACCCCGAAATTCATGCTGCTCGAGGCGTCGAGCAGCACCGTGGTGCGGGCCGGGGGCGGGGCGCAGACCAGCTCCTCGGGGCGGCAGAGCGCGTCCTGTTCGTGCAGCCGGCGCTCCAGCAGCGCCAGCTCGGCCCGCAGGGCGTCGCCGCGGTCGTCCACCACCACCTCGCGCGGCTTGGGGCAGAAGTCGAGCACGCCCGCGCCCGCGATCCCGCAGGCGGGGACCAGCAGCCAGGCGATGGCCAGGGCCAGCGCGCCGACGAGGCCCCAGAGCGCGTACCACAGCCAGCCGAAGGTCCGCGGCGGGGGCGGCGGCGGCGGGGGCGGCGGCGCGACGGGTTCGGGCGGGGGCGGCGGCGCGGGCGGCGGCGGGGCTGCGAAGCGCCCGGTCAGCACGCCGCGCGCCGGGGCGGCGACATTCGCTTCGTGCGCCCAGTTCACCAGCACCGGCTGCTCGCCCACCAGGTAGACGCTGCCCTCGTCCGGCACCTCGACCGCGTTGCGCAGCGCCTCGCCCAGCCGGCGGCGTTCCGGGTCGGCATGCTTGGCCAGCGCGTCGGCCTGGGCCGTGACCCGCTGCACCAGGTCGGCGAGCTTCGCGCGCCCGGCCTCCTGCTGCTCGGGCGGGGCGTCGACGAGGCGCACGGCCGTCCCGCGCAGGTCCGCGTACCAGTCGACGGAATCCCCCGCGGGCGCGTGGAACGGCTCGGCGAACAGCGCGCGCACATCGGGGCCGAGCGCCTCGGCCTCGCGGTCGATCAGCTCGAACGCGCGTTGCCCGGCGGTGCCGAGGGGCCGGACGTCGGAGGTCCGGGTGGAAGCGAGGCGCAGCGTGCTCACTGGGGCTGCTCCTGCGCCGGGGCGGGGGCGGGCGCCGCGTCGCCCGGGGCGGGGGCCGCCGGGGCGGGGGCGGCGGGCGCGGCGGCGACGGTGGGCGTGCACGGCTCGGCGCTGCGCGTGACCTGGCCGCCATTGGCGTCGATGAAGCGCAGCAGGTCGGCGCTGACCAGCGAGAAGTTGAGCGAGTTGAGCGATTCCTGGTCGCGCCGGATGAAGGTGTTCACCCCGACCACGGCGCCGCAGCTGTCGACCAGCGGCCCGCCCGAGTTGCCGGGCGAGATATGGGCGGTGTGCATCAGCACCCGGGTCTGCGGCGACAGCGGCTGCTCGGCGTTCACGATGCCGTCCGTGACCACCAGGCTGGGGGCGGCGTTGCGGTCGCCCTCCATCAGCCGCTGGAAGCCCTGGTCCGAGGCGATGGCGAAGCCGGGGTAGCCCGCCGCGATCACCTGCTGGAGCTTGAGCGAGCCCTGCGGCGTGCGCACCGTCAGGGGCGTGCCGTTCGCGCCCGCCACCCGCAGCAGCGCGAAGTCGCCGCCCGTGGTCTCCATCGGGCCGAGCGTGGCCAGCACCTCGGCCGGGCGGACGTCGCCCAGCCGCTCGCTCGTCACCAGCACCCGGCCGCCGTTCAGCGCGCGCTCGACCACGTGGTGGTTGGTGATGACCAGCTCGGGCGTGATGAAGAAGCCGGTGCCGTGGCCGCTGCCCTGCTCGCTGGCGGCCAGCACCAGCGCCACGCCTTCCTCGAGCGTCTCGAGCAGCGGCACCGGGTCGGCGCCGCCCTGCTGCGGCTGCACCAGCCGCTGGGGCGAGGGGGGCAGCAGCGGCTTCGGGTCGGCCTGCTGCGGCGCGGGCGACATCGGCCCGTCCTGGCCCCGGGGCAGGGCGGCGCGCTGCTCGGGCGTCAGCGGGCGGCGCCCGTCGGGGGTCAGCCCGCCGGGCAGGACCAGCTCGCCGGTCGGGGTGCAGATGGCGCCGTCGAGGGCGCCGCGCAGCTCGGCGATCCGCTCCTCGAGCGCGTCGTTGGAGGCGCGGGCGGCGGCGGCGGCGGCCTCGTCGGCGATCACCGGCGTCTCCGGCCGCTCGGGATAGAGGAGCGAGCCGGGCAGCAGCAGCCAGACCAGCAGGCCGACCAGCAGGATGGCGAGGGCGACGGGCGCGATCCAGCGCCAGCGCCAGGCCGAGGCGGGGCCGTCATCGACCGGGGCGGCGGCGACGGGGCTCGCGGCGGCGGTCCCGGCCGGATCGGGCTCGGTCGAGGCGGCGGCGGAGGTCGCGGCGGCCCCGGCGGCGACGCCCGCGGCGCCCGCGGCGGCGGCCTTGCCCGCGCCCGTCCCGGCGCCGATCCCCGCGCCGTCCTCGGCCCGGGCCGCGCCGGCGCCCTCGGCGAAGCCGCGCGCGCGCCATTCCTCAAAGGAAAGCGCCGGGGCGGCGGCGAGCGGCAGGAACCGCCCGAGGGTGGCGGCGTAGTGCCGGTCGCGCTCGGCCAGCGAGTTCTGCGCGCCGACGGGGGCGAGGCCCCAGTTCACCAGCAGCGGCTTGCCGTCCACGGTCCAGACGTCATCCGGCCCCGCCATCATCAGCGCGCCGCCGATCAGCGGGCCGAAGATCGGGTCCGACATCCGCTCGGCCACGGCGGCGAGGCCGCGGCGCAGCTCCTGCTCGGCGGCCGCGCGCTGTTCCTCGGGCAGGTCGGCCAGCCGCGCCGCGCTCCCGTCATTGGGCGCGTACCAGGACACGCTGGCGGGGGCGGCGCCGTTGCCGCGGCTCAGGTACGGCTCGGCGAACAGGTCCGCCGCCTCGCGCCCGACCTTGGACAGAAGGAAGGTGCGCAGCGCCTCGTACTGGTCGAGCGCGGCCTGGCCGCCGACCTCGATCATCTGCTCGGGGTCGACGGAGGACTTGGTGATGAAGAACGAGTCGGACATCTCTTATTCCTGTTCGGCGCGCCGCAGCGCGACGTCGACATCGGCCGCCCCGTCGCTCAGCACGCAGTCGGCATTGCCGAAGGCGTCGATCATGCAGGCCCCGGCCCGCCCGGCCAGCGCCGGCCCGGCGGAGCAGGCGGCGGGTTCGGAGAGGTCGAGCTCGAGCGCGCCATCCTCGCGGAAGGCGGCGGAGGCGGGGCCCTTGCACACGGCGCCGTCCGCGAAGGCGGCCTCCTGCGCGCCGGCCCCGGCGGCGTCGAAACACGTGGTCCAGCGTTCGACCGGCGACACGATGCCGGTCTGCGGGTCGGCCCGCGCGATGCGCCCGGTCAGCGCCCAGCAGCCCTGGATCACCCCCAGGTCCCCCGCCTGCCAGCGCTCGGCGTCGAAGGGCTGGCCCGGATGCGCCCGCGGCTCGGGCTTGCAGGCGGCGGCCTCGGCCAGCTCGGCCTGGAGGCGCGCGTACTCGGCCTCGAGCACGGCCTGCCGTCGCGTCTCCTGCGCCAGCGCCACCTGCGCCGCGGTCTGCGGCGGCGGGCAGTCGGCGAGCGTCAGCCGGCCGAGCCAGGGCGACGCCTCGCAGGCCGGCAGCACGGTCGCCCATGTCGCGACCGCGAGGCACAGGAAGGCGATGGGGGCGAGGATATAGAGCAGGACGCGCATGCTGGGGGGTTATCCTTGGGCCGCGGCGGGGGGCGTCGCGGCGGCGAGCGCGGCGGCGATGGCGTCCGCGTGGCCGCCGATCTCGCGCTGGAGCGCCGAGAGCACGTTGATCCGGCCATAGAGCATGTCGGCCAGTTCGGGGGCGTTGTCGGCGTCCCGTTCCATCCGGGCGATGTCGGCGGCGACGGCGGCGGCCTGCGCGTCCACCAGGATCGTGCGGGCCTGCGCCGCGCTCCAGGCCGCCTCGGTCATCGCGGGGCGGCCCGCCTCGACGGCGGCGAGCGTCTGCGCGCGCGAGCTCGCGGCCACGTCCCGCGCCTGCCGCGCCGCGCCGATGGCGGCGTCCGAGGCGCGGATCGCGGCGGCCCGGTCGGGCAGACCGTCCTCCTCTGCCTCGTCCCAGGCGATGGAATAGGCCCCGTAATCGGCATCGACATTCGAGGCGAGCGCGGCCACCTGCAGGCCGATCACCAGCGCCGCGACCGCGGCCCCGGCGGCGCCCTCGCCGCCATGGCGCAGCCCGCCCAGCACCGCGCCGCCCGCGATCCCGCCCAGCAGCCCGGCCCCGAGGCGCCGCCCGCCCTTGTATGCGGCGTAATCCTCGAGGCGGTCGAGCTCGGCGGTCTCCGCCGCGCTCAGCATCGCGCCCGCCTCGGCGGCCGCGCGCAGGTCGAAATAGCCCGGCGCCTGCGGGCCCGCGGCGCAGCCCGCGGTCAGCAGGGCCGCGAGGGCGAGGGCGGGCAGGCGCCCGGGCCGGCGACGGGACCGGGACCGGGGCAGGGACCGGGCCGGGGCTGGGGCGGGGGGCATCGGCTCAGGCCCCCGCCAGGGCGTCGACTTCGGACAGAAGCTGCGTGCGGCGCGCCTCGAGGCGGGCGATCTCGGCCGCGCTGACGCCCGCGCCGGGGGCCGAGGCCTGCGAGATCATCTCGGACAGGCGCGTCGCCTCGCCCCGCAGCTCGGCCAGCCGGGCGTTGGCGGCGCCCTCGCGCTCGGACATCTCGCTGATCCGGCCGTTCATGCGGGCCATCTCGTCGTTGAGCTCCGACAGGCGCCGGGCCGCGGCGCGCCGCTCCCCGCGCAGCCGCGCCGCCTCGGCCCGCAGCCGGTCGGCCTCGGCCTCCATCGCGAAGCGCTGGCGGTCGAGCATCGCGATCTCGGCCCGCAGCTGCTCGTTCTTCGCCTCGTACTCCGCGCCGCCGCGCAGCACGTTGTGGTAGATGGCGCCGCCGAGGCCGACCTTGTCAGGGTCGGCCGGGGCGGCGCATCCGGCGATCAGCGCGCCGAGCGCGAGGCCGGTCCAGGATCGCGCGCTCACACCGAGGGCCCTCCGATTTCGTCGGGAATGCTGGCGACGGCCTCGATCAGCTTGATCTTCTCGCGCTCGAGGCGGCGCACGTCGGCGGCCAGGGCGTCGCGCTGGCGCGCGAGGCGGTTGGCGCCGCGGGTGTCGCCATTGTCAGAGCGGGCCTTCATCGTGGCCTCGAGCGCGGCGACGTCCGCCTCGGCGGTGCGCAGGGTCTCGTCCACGATCACCATCTTCTTGTCGAGGTACTCGATCTGGTTCTTGTACTCGGTGGTGGTGATCTGGCCCGACTTGTACTGGCGGTTCAGCGCCGCGATCTTGCGGGTCTCGGCGGTCACGATGGCGCGGGTGTCGCGCAGCGCGGACTCGGTCTCGGAATTCGCCTTCCGGGCGGCGGCGAGCTGGGTCTCGATGTCGTCGCGCTTGTCTTCCTCGGCGCTGTTGAGGTTGGCGACATAGGCGCCGCCGAGATAGCCGATCGCGCCGCCCGCGAGGGCGCCGCCCACGCCGGCCACGGCGGCGTTGTCCCCGCCCAGCAGCAGCCCGGCGGCGAGGCCGATCACCGCGCCGCCCGCGGCCGCGGTCATGCGCATCTCGGCGTAGCGCTGGGCGCGCTCGAGCTGCCGCGCCTCGACCTGGGTCAGGCCCTCGGCGTTCATCGACATCACCTGGGCGTCGTCGACGATGGTCACCACGCTGCCGTCGGGCCGGGTGGCGCAGCCCGAGAGCCCCGCGACGATGGCCGCGGCGCAGAGCAGGCCGACTCCCCGGCGACCGGGGCCTTTCACAGTCCGCTGAAGCATGTCGGAACTCCTCTTCTTCTTCTGTCGTCCGGGGCCCCGGCGGCGCGATCCGGCCGCGCCCGGGGCTGAAAGGGGGGCGCTCAGTGGCAGCATTCCACCAGCGGCGGCGGCGGGGGCGGCAGCTTGACCTGCTCGGGCAGCTCGATGTCCTCGGCCGCGCCGAAGCGCAGGTTGTCGATGTTGAAGCCCTGCGGCTCGGCCCCGACCAGCTCCAGCATCACGCCGGCGATCTTGGGCTGGCCGTCCGCGGTCACGAGGCCGAGGAACTCGACCCCCGTGCCGGCGTTGGAGATGGTCCCGAGCCGGCGCCCGTCGCGCCCGAAGGCGGTGATGCCGACGCTGCGGCGGGCGTCGAAGATGCCGCCGTCGAAGCCGACGCCGACCTGGTCCTTGTCGAACCACAGCGCGATCGGCCCGTTGAAGCGCGGGCTGCCCGACAGGGTGGGCGAGGTCGGGAAGGCGCCGTCATGGGTGATGAAGGGCTTGGGCGCGCCGGTGTCGAGGCGCAGCGGGGCGCGCGGCGTCCCGACCACGCAGGCCGAGGGCGCGGCGCCCGGGCAATCGCGCCCGGCGCGGCGGCTGAGCGCCTGGCCGAGGAACCAGCCCCCGGTGCGCACGTTGGGCGCGGTGGGGCCGCCGCCGAAAGCCTCGGGACCGTAACTGGGGGCGCGGGTGTTGCGCGGATGCTCGCGGAAGGTCACGCGCCCGGCGCTGGCCTTGAAGTCTTTCTTCTGCAGGCGCAGGACCTCGGCCGCGTCGGCGGGAACCGCCATCAACAGCGCCAGAAGAAGCACGACGATGCGCATGTGCAACCCCTCCCCCCCGGAGCGATTCCCCAAAGATGCGGCGCGCCGGAATGAATGAGATGCGCCGAAAATGAAATTCCCAGCGGTAGTTAGCCGGGAATCGTAACGTAGTATGAATTGCGGTTTGGGAGAACACAGAATTGTTGGTTCCCACCCCGCGGCGCGCGGCGCCGAGGGGCGGATCGGCGGGCGCGCGCCCGCTGCGGATCGGCCCCGATCGGCGCGAGATCGCCGCCCGGCGGCCCGCGGCGCGCTTTCCGGCCGGTTCCGCGCGGTTGCGCCGGGGGGCGGGCTGCGCTAGCACGCGGTCTCGTTTTTTCCGCCCTGCGCCGCTCCGCCGCGCCCGGGCGCCGGGCGGGATCCGCAGCCGGGGTCGAAGCATGGAGGGCAAGGCCGATGCATGACGCGCCGAAGGCGGGCGATCCGCGCCCGACCCACCTGCTGTCCGTCGCGCCGATGATGGACTGGACCGACCGCCATTGCCGGGCGCTGCACCGGACCCTGTCGGCCTGCACGCTGCTTTATACCGAGATGGTCACCGCCCCGGCCCTCACCCATGCCGAGGACTGGCAGCTGAAGAAGATGCTCGACTTCTCGGGGCCCGAGCATCCCGTCGCGCTGCAGATCGGCGGCTCGGACCCGGCCGAGCTGGCCGAGGCGGTGCGCATCGCCTGCGCCTGGGGCTATGACGAGATCAACCTCAATGTCGGCTGCCCCTCGGACCGGGTGCAGAACGGGGCCTTCGGCGCGGTGCTGATGAAGGACCCGGACCTCGTCGCGCGCTGCTGCGCCGCGATGATGGAGGCCTCGGCCGCCGCGGGCGGGCCCGAGATCACCGTGAAATGCCGCATCGGCGTCGACGACCAGGACCCGCAGGCGGTGCTGCCCGATTTCCTCGACCGCGTGGCCGCCGTGGGGGTGCGCCGCTTCGCGGTCCATGCGCGGATGGCCTGGCTCAAGGGCCTGAGCCCCAAGGAGAACCGGGACGTCCCGCCGCTGAACTATCCGCTGGTCCACGCGATGAAGGCGCGGCGGCCGGACCTGTCCATCTCCATCAACGGCGGGATCCAGACGCTGGACGCGGCGCTGGAGGAGATCGGCGGCGGCGCGGGGGAGGGCGGCGCAGCGGGCGTCCCCCTCGACGGCGCCATGATCGGGCGGGCGGCGTACCACGCGCCGGACCTGGTCCTCGGCTCCGCCGACCGGCGGGTCTTCGGCCTCGACGTGCCCGACGTGACGCCCGAGCAGGCGGTCGCGCGTTACATGCCCTATGTCGAGGAGATGCTGGCGGCGGGCGTGCCGCTGCACCGGATCACGAAGCACATGCTGGGCCTTTTCACGGGGCGGCCGGGCGCGCGCAAGTGGCGTCGGGTGCTGACCGAGGAATCGCGCCTCGAGGGCGCGGGGACCGAGGTGATCGTAAAGGCGCAGGCCTGCGTGGCGCCCGCGGACTGAGCGCGGACCGGGCGCGGGCCGGGCGCGGGGCGGGCCGGGCGACGCTGCGTAAGCGCCCGCCGCGTCATCAAAATTTCAACCAACTCTCGTCGAACTGCCATCGAGGCGGGCCAAAAGCGCGGGCGACCATTTCGTCTGACAGGAGCCCGACCGATGCGCACCGCCGCTTTCGCCGCCCTCGCCGCCGCCGCCATCGCGGCGCCCGCCCTCGCCTCCAACGTGGAGCTGGGGCCGCGCCCGTTCTACCTGCTCGACCGTCTGCAGGACGGCCCGCTGAAGGAGAAGCTGGAGGCCTGCCGCGAGAGCGAGGCGAAGACCACGCTGTTCTCCATCGGCCACCGCGGGGCCGCGATGCAGTTCCCCGAGCACACCGCCGAATCCTACCGCGCCGCGGCGCGCATGGGCGCGGGCATCATCGAGTGCGACGTGGCCTTCACCGCCGACAAGCAGCTCGTCTGCCGCCACGCGCAGAACGACCTGCACACCACCACCAACATCCTCGCGACGCCGCTGGCCGAGAAATGCACCGCGGGCTTCACCCCCGCGAGCGCCGACGCCAAGGCCTCGGCCGAGTGCCGGACCTCGGACATCACCCTGGCCGAGTTCAAGTCGCTGCAGGGCAAGATGGACGCCGCCGACCGCTCGGCGACGAGTGTCGAGGGCTACATGGACGGCACCGCGGGCTGGCGCACGGATCTGTACGCGCAGCAGGGCGAGGTGATGACCCATGCGGAGTCCATCCAGCTCATCAAGGCGCTGGGCGCGAAGTTCACGCCCGAGCTGAAGACCCCGGCGGAAGAGATGCCCTTCGACGGCTACGCGATGGACGATTACGCGCAGGCGATGATCGACGAGTACAAGGCGGCGGGCGTCCCGGCGTCGGACGTCTGGGCGCAGAGCTTCGATCTGTCGGTGGTGAAGTACTGGATCGAGAACGAGCCGGAGTTCGGCAAGCAGGCCGTCTATCTCGACGACCGTTACGAGGCCGCCGGGACCACCGAGGAAGAGGGCCCGATCGACCCCAACGACCCGTCGACCTTCAAGCCGACCATGGCCGAGCTGAAGGCGATGGGCGTGAACTACATCGCGCCGCCGCTGTGGATGCTGGTGACGGTCGAGGACGGCGCGGTCGTGCCCTCGGCCTATGCCAAGGCGGCGAAGGAGGCGGATCTGAAGATGGTCGCCTGGACGCTGGAGCGCTCGGGCCCGCTGAACGGCGGCGGCGGCTGGTACTTCCAGTCGATCAAGGACGCGACCTCGGATGACGCGATGTACCTGGAGCTGCTGCACGTGCTGGCGCAGGACGTGGGCGTGGTCGGCGTGTTCTCGGACTGGCCGGCGACGGTGAGCTACTACGCCTCGTGCATGGGCCTCGAGTGACGCGCCTCGGGTGACGCCTCGGCCCCTCGGGGCAGGGCGCCGATGCGGCGGGCGGCCTTCGGGCCGCCCGTTTCGCGTTCTGCGTTTCGCGTTCCGGGGGGGCTGGCGGGGGCGGGCCGCCTCGGGGGCGCAGGGCCCCGCTCGGCGTCCCGCGCCGCGCCGGCGGATGGCGCCCCGCGTGGCGGGCGATGGGGCCGCGCGGCGGGGCGGCCCGGGCGCAGGGGGCGCGGCGCGCTTATTCCCGGCGCAGCAGGGTGTCGACCAGCCAGGTCCCGAACTTGTTCTTGCCGCTGGCCTTGAACTCGGCGGTCAGCGCCTCGCGGTCATACTCCGTCTCGAACCACTCGAGGAACGGGACCCCGCGGGCCTCGGCCTCTTCCGCGCGGTCCATGAAGAGGTCGAGGATCCCCGTCGGCCCGCCCCGGACATGGCCGAATTTCAGCGACAGCTGTTTGCGGGCCTCAGCGACCGGGCGGCCCTCGGCCAGGATCAGCCACAGCGCGGACATCAGCCCGGCGCGGTCGGCCCCGGCCTTGCAGTGGAACAGGACGGGGCGCTCGACCTCCTCCACCAGCTTGCGCACGGCGTCGAGTTCCGCCTGCGTGGGCAGGGCGCGGGAGCGCAGGACCGTGGTGCGGAAGTCGATCCCGTTCTCGAGGCAGGCTTCCTTCTCAAGCGGCAAGGAGCCGAAGCGGAAGCCGCCGCGCAGCGAGATGATGGTGCGGATCCCGTGCCGTTTCGCCATGCGGGCGATCTGGCCGGGCAGCGGCTGGGCCGAGCGGAAGGCGAGGCGGCCGACCTTGTGGAAGTTGAGGTGGACCATGCGGATGAAGGCGTGGTCGACGAAGATCGAGTTCATCCAGACGTCGAAGCGCCGCCGGGGGCTGTCGATGGGGCGGCTCCAGCGCGCCTCGTCCATCTCGCGCTTCGTCATCGGGCGCGGGGCGGCGTCGGGGGCGGCGTCCGCCTGCGCGACGTCCCGGGGGGCGGCGGCGGGGCCGGAGGCGTCCGGGGCGCCGGTCGGCGTGCGGTCGTCGGACATCTGGAACTCCGGTCGAGGGACGGTCGGGACGGGGGCGCGGCAGGCGCGGCCGGGGTCCCGGGGCGCGCTTCGGCGGCGCGGGGCTTGGGCGCGCGTCGGCGCCGGAAGGGATCGGCCCGGCTCTTACGGCGCCGGGGCGGGCATGGAAAGTCTCTCGCCCCGTCCCCGGGGACGGCGGGGGGCGGAGTGTGGCCGGGACGCACGGGCCGGGACGCACGGGCCGGGCGGCCGGGCGGGGGCGGCCGGGACCCGGGGCGGGCCGGGGCCGTGCCGGGGAAGGGCGGCCGGGCGCGGACGCCGCGAAGGCGGGGCGGGGCGCAACCCGGCCGCGCCGCGCGCACGGGAGGCGGTTCGGGGGCGGTTGCGGGCGGGCGCCCCCCACTCCCCGGGGGCGCCCGCCAGAACGCAAAAGGCCCGCCGCAACCGGCGGGCCTTTGTCGTCATCGCGCGCCCCGCGGCGGGGGCGGCGCGCTCAGGCGGCGCGCTTGATCAGCAGCTCGTCCACGCGGGCGGCGGCCTTGGCCTCGTCGATCTCCTCGACGGCGGCCAGCTCGCGGGTCAGGCGCTCCAGCGCGGCTTCGTAAAGCTGGCGCTCGGAGTAGGACTGCTCCGGCTGGTCCTCGGCGCGGTGCAGGTCGCGGACCACCTCGGCGATCGACACCAGGTCGCCCGAGTTGATCTTCTGCTCGTATTCCTGCGCGCGGCGGGACCACATGGCGCGCTTCACGCGGGCGCGGCCCTTGAGGGTGTCGAGGGCTTTCTCGACGATGTCGGGGGAGCTGAGCGAGCGCATGCCGACGGCCGAGGCCTTGGCGGTGGGGACGCGCAGGGTCATCTTGTCCTTGTCGAACGAGATGACGAACAGCTCCAGCTGCATGCCGGCGACTTCCTGCTCCTCGATCGAGACGATCTGGCCGACGCCATGAGCGGGGTAGACGACGAAGTCGTTGGGACGAAACTCGGCTTTCTTGCTGGCGGCTTTGGTCATCTTCGCGTTACGTCCTTCTCTGCCGCGCCGGGCCGCGCGGAGCGGCCGAGGCGCATATGGACTTCCGGGGGCGAAAAGCCCCCGGCACGGGCGCACAAAAACCCCGCCCATCGGATTTGCCGACGGGGGGCGGCTGGAGTGTGCGTCACGTCGCCGAGGCTCGCGAAGTTCGCCGATCCATGACCTGCGGACTTGTCCCGGAAGTGTGTATGACGGATATATAGCACGACAAGAGGCGGATTCCCACCATTGCGGTGCGAAAAACCGGCCCTCGCGCGCCGTGCGGCGCGGATTTTGGGGCTTGCAAAGCGCTGAAAGCGCCCGAAAGGCCCGATTCACCGGCGGCGCGGCAGGCCGCGCGGCGCGGGGCGGAGAATCACTCCGCCCACGAAATGATCAGTCGCCCTGGCCGGGCGCCTCGGAAAACATCTCGTTAAGCTTGTTCGCGACGCCGTCGTATTTCTCGGCCTCGGGAAGCGGATCCTGCTTGGTGGTCGTGTTCGGCCAGGCCTCGGACCACTTGCGGTTGAACTCGACCCATTCTTCCATGCCCGGCTCGGTGTCGGGCTTGATCGCCTCGGCCGGGCACTCGGGCTCGCACACGCCGCAGTCGATGCACTCATCCGGGTGGATGACGAGCATGTTCTCGCCCTCGTAGAAACAGTCCACGGGGCAGACCTCGACGCAGTCGGTGTATTTGCAGGCGATGCAGTTGTCGACGACGACGTAGGTCATGGCGGGGGTCCTTCGGGGTCCTTGGCGCTGCGGCGCGGCGGGCGCGTCTCGCACCTGCCGCAGGGGTCGTCTTATGGCCCCGGGCGGCGGGGCGCAAGGCCGCGGGCGCCGCTGACGCAGGGGCAGGGACGGTCATTTCGTCGCCCGCGGGCCGGGGCGGACGCCTGGTCGGTGCAAGGGGCGTGCGGGGGGCGCTCGTCCGCGCCGGACGCGGGCAGGGGCGGCGCCGCGGCGCACGCAGACGTGATCCGGCCCGGCGCGGCGCGGCGGCAAGAGGGCAGGCGGGAAGAGGGCAGGCGGGAAGAGGGTGGGCGGGAAGAGGGTGGGCGGGAAGAGGGTGGGGCCGGGCGGCATGGCCGCGCCGCGGGGGACTACTCGGCCCCCGGCTCGCCGCGCAGCTTGTCGAGGGCGCGCCGGTCGCGCCCGGTGGGCCGCCCGGCGCCCGGGTCGCGCCGGGGCGGCGCGTCGGGCGCGGCGGGCGCGCGGGGCGGCGGGGGCGCGAGGTCTTCATAGAGCGCCTGCGCCTCGGGCGCAGGGCCGCGGCGTTCCCCGAGGGCGATCACCTTGATGGTGCGCACATGGGGTCCGAGGGGAAAGACCAGCACGTCGCCCGCCCGCACGTTCGCGGCGGGTTTGACGGTGCGGGTTCCGTTGATGCGCACGCCCTCGGCGCCGACATGTTTCGCGGCGAGGCTGCGGGTCTTGAGGAACCGCGCGTGCCAGAGCCACTTGTCCACGCGCAGGGAAGGCCCCGCGCCGGGCGCCGGGCTTCCGGGGGCCCCGGAATCGGCTGCGGCGGCACCCTGGGGCGCCGCCGCGTCGGTCAGTTTGCGTCCGCGTCCGGCCAAGGGATCAGGACTTGTCCTTCAGCGCGGCCAGCGCGGCGAAGGGGTTGTCCGGGTCCACGGCCTTGCCCTTGTCGTTCTGGGGGCGCGCGGTGAAGGTGCGCGGCCCGGCGTCGCGCGGTTTGCCCTTCGGCCCGCCCTTGCCCTTGCCGCCGCCCTTCGGGCCGCCGCCGCCGCGACGCTCGCCGTCGCCGCCCTTGCCGCGCGGCTTGCCGCCGCCGCCCTCGCGGCCACGACCGCCTTCGCGGGCGCCGTCACGCCCCCCGGCCTCGGCGCCGTCCTGGCGCTGGCCGCCGCCGGGACGACGGCGCGGGCCGCCGCCATGGCGCGGGCGCGGGGCCCAGGTGAAGGTGTAGAAGACCTGCATCTCGGCGGGCTCTTCACCCGCGGCTTCAGCCTCGGCCTCGGGCGCCTCGGGCGCCGCTTCGGCGGTCTCCACCGCTTCGGGGGCCGCTTCAGCCGCCGCGTCCGGCACGGGCGTCTCGGCGACGGCTTCCGCGGGCGCGTCGCCCTCGGCCGCAGTCTCGGCCGCAGCCTCGGCAGCAGCCTCACCCTCGGCGGCCTCTTCGGGCTTCGACGCCTCGGCCTCGGCCTTGGCGGCCTTGGACGGGGTCTCGGCCGGGCCCTTCACCTTCGGGCGCTCGCCCTTCTCGGCCTTCCAGCCGAGGCCCTGCATCAGCTCGGCGAACTGGTCGAGCGTGCAGCCGGTGATCGAGAGCATGTCCGGCGTCGCCTCGAAGCCCGCGCGGCCGTCATGGGCGCGCACGAGATCGGCGAGACGCTCGAGCATGTCGATGCGGATGGTGCGGGTCCCGGCGAGCCGGTAGCCCGCGCGCGGGTAGAACCCCTCGGGGGCGCTCTCATCCGCCGGGGCGGTGACGATGCCGGGCTGCAGCGGGCTCGGGAACTCCTCGAAGCCCTGGGACAGCGACCACAGCACGATGCGCAGGCGCGTTGGCGCGGGTTTGAGCAGGAGCGGCATGAACACGGTGTGCTGGCCGAAGCGCACGCCGTGCTTCCGGAGCTGCGCGCGCCCGTCCTGGTCGAGTTCCTTGACGTCCTTGGCGATCTGCGGGCGCGGGATCACGCCCAGCGCCTCGACCAGCTGGAAGGCCAGCCCGCGCGCCAGCCCCGTCAGCGCCTCGTCGTCCCGCAGCTTGATCAGCGGCTCGAACTGCGCCTCGATCCGCCGGTTCACCCAGTGGGTCAGGCGGCGCTGCACGCGCGTCGCCACGTCGTCGCCGGCGATGTCGTCGACGAAGGGCTTCACCTCGGGCTTGAGCGGGTCCGGCCCCGCCACCAGCTTGCCCACGGCATGCTCGCCCCACATCAGCCCGCCCTGGTCGGTCAGGTCGATCTCCGCGTCCGGCGCGTTGTAGAGCTTGTCCGCCCGCCGCGAGAACTCGGAGGCCAGCGCCTCGGTCGAGGCCGCACGCAGGGTTTTCGCCTCGTCGCCCGTCGCCTCGGGGTCCGGGGTGAAGCGGAATCCATCGATCCGCCCGAGCAGGTGACCTTCCACGCTCACCTCGCCCGCTTCGTTCACGTCCGCCACCAGGGCCTCCTTCTGCTTCAAGCGCCGCATCAACACCGAGGTGCGGCGATCGACGAATCTTTGGGTCAGCCGCGCATGCAGTGCATCCGACAGCCGATCTTCGACATCACGGGTCGCGTCTCGCCACGTCGCCGCCTCCTGGACCCATCCCCCCCGATTGGCGACGTAGGTCCAGGTGCGGATATAGGCGAGCCGCTTGGCCAGCGCGTCGATGTCGCCGTCCACCCGGTCCACGCGGCGGATCTGACCCGCCATCCAGTCCGAGGGTATACAGCCGCGTTCGGAAAGGAGGAACCGGTAAATCCGCGACAGCAATCCTACATGATCATGCGGCGAGGTCTTGCGGAAATCGGGGACCCGGCAGACCTCCCACAGCAGCTTCACCTCGGACGGGCCCATGGCCATCGCCCGGATCTCCTCGTCCCGGCCCATCAGGCGCAGCGACATCAGGTCGTCCGCCTCGCGCGCGCGCACCAGCCCCGGCAGGGTCGGCGGCGCCTCGAGCGACAGGATCAGCTGGTCGATGGAGCCCCAGGACAGGCGCGCGTTGCGCCAGCACAGTTTCGCCACCGGCGCGTAGCGGTGCTGCTCGATCGCCTGCGCCAGGTCGGGGTCGAAGGGGCGGGCCTCTCCGGTCACGCCGAAGGTTCCATCATCCTTGTAACGTCCTGCACGGCCTGCGATCTGGCCGAGCTCATGCGGCATCAGGTCCCGGAACCGGCGGCCGTCGAACTTGGAGGACGCCGAGAAGGCGACGTGCTTGACGTCGAGGTTCAGCCCCATGCCGATGGCGTCCGTCGCCACCAGGTGATCGACATCGCCGTTCTGGTAGAGCGACACCTGCGCGTTGCGCGTGCGCGGGGAAAGGGCGCCCATCACCACCGCCGCCCCGCCCTTCTGGCGGCGCATCAGCTCGGCGATGGCATAGACGTTGTCGACCGAGAAGCCGACGACGGCGGACCGCCCCGGCATCCGCGAGAGTTTGCGTGAGCCGGAATAGGAGAGGGTGGAGAAGCGGTCGCGCCGCTCGAACTTCGCCCCGGGGATCAGCTCGGCGATTCGGCTGCGCATGGTCGAGGCGCCGAGGAACAGCGTCTCCTTCGCGCCGCGCGCGTGCAGCAGCCGGTCGGTGAACACGTGGCCCCGGTCCGGGTCGGCGCACATCTGGATCTCGTCGACCGCGAGGAAATCGTGGCCCTGGTCCACCGGCATCGCCTCGACCGTGCAGATCCAGTAGCGGGCGCGCGGGGGGGCGATCTTCTCCTCGCCCGTCACCAGCGCGACGACGGACGGCCCGCGCAGGGCGACGACGCGGTCATAGACCTCGCGCGCCAGAAGCCGCAGCGGGAAGCCCATGACGCCGGTATGGTGCGAGAGCATCCGCTCGACCGCGTAATGGGTCTTGCCGGTATTGGTGGGGCCGAGCATGGCCGTGACCCCCTCGGCCGCGGGCGCCGCCTGGATCGGCGGCGGCGCGGGGCGCGGGGCGGCGGGGCGCTTCGCGGCGGCGGCGGGGGCCTTCGCCCCCTTGCCCTTGCCGCGGGCCTCGGCCGGGGCCGGGGCGGGGTCATGCACCCCGGCGGCGCGGCGCAGGGCGCGGCGCATGTCCTGCGCCTTCTCGCGCGCCTTGTCGCGCCGGGCCTTCTCGTCGGCCTCGAACTGCGCTTCGAGCTGCGCCTTGAAGGCGGCGAGATCGTCGCTGCGCATGGATGGATTTCCTTCAAAGGCCCGCCGCGCATCCGGCGGCGGACCGGGGGGGCGAATCAGATGTCGCGCCCCTCGACCTCGACCGAAAGGCGCTCGACCGCCTCGACGGCCCGCTCCAGGTGCGGGTGGACCTCCAGCGCGCGGCGCCAGGCGCGCAGGGCGTCCTGCGGCCGGTCGATCTTCTCGAGGATCACCCCGAGGCCGGTGAGGGCGCCGAAATGCCTCGGCTCAAGCTCCAGCGCCCGCTCGATATCCGCCAGCGCCATGCCCCATTCCTCGAGCAGGAAGAAGGCCGTGGCGCGGGCGTTCCAGCCCTCGGCGAAGCCGGGCGCGTGGTCCGTCAGCGCCGAGAAATGGGCCAGCGCGCGGTGGTTGTCGCCATCCTCCATCGCCTCGCGGCCGCGGCGCAGCAGAAGGTCGATGGTGTCCGAGCCCGAGAGCGACCAGAGCCGCCCGATCTCTCCGGCCACGCGGCGGCGGGCGCCCTCCTCATCCGGCCCGAGGGCGGCGAGTTCCTCGAACAGCCCGTCGAGGCGCTGCTTCTTGGTCGGCGCCTCGCCCCGCTCGGGGGCGAGATCGCCGGCCACGGCGCCGGCGGGCGACTCCGTCCCCGGCGCATCCGGGGGCAGGGGGGCGAGCATTTCGGGCGGCGTCGGCGCGCCGGGCGGGGGAATCACCCCGTCCGTTCCTTGCGCCGTGGCGGCCGCGAAAGGGGCGACGCAGGCCAGGACCGCCGCGGCCCAGGGCGTTGCGGCCGTTGCGGCGCCCGGGCGGGCCGGGGCGCGGTTACGGCGGGGAAAGGTTTTCATCCACATCACGATATGCAGCATAGCCCTTCGGGACGCGATTGCGAACTGCCGGACGTCCTGTCCGGCGCGCGATCCCGTGATGACTTTCGGGAGAGATGCCCAAATGAGCGAGAAGCTTGAGGCCGCGGCGGCGAAGCTGCGCGAACAGCTGGACGGGGCCGACCTGGCCGGGACGCTGAAATTCGAGGTGACGGATCTCGGCGCCATCCGCGTCGAGGACGGGGCGGTGACGCTTGACGATTCGGAGGCGGATTGCACCATCAGCGCCGACGAGGACACGTTCACCGCGATGATGGAGGGCGATCTGGACCCGACCTCGGCCTTCATGACCGGCAAGCTGAAGATCGACGGCGACATGTCGATCGCCATGGGCCTGGCGTCCTCGCTGGGCTGAGGGGCCGACATCCGCGCCGCCGTCCCGGCCCCGCCGGGCGCGGGCGGCGGCGCGGGCCGCCCCGGGCGTTCCGGGGCCGTGATGCGCGCCCCGCCCCGGCCCGGCGGGGCGCGTTCGATTCGGGGGGCGGCGGGCGGCGCCTGCGCCCCCGCCCGGCGCCGCGGCGCCCGCGGGCCCGGGCGGGCCAGGCCCCCCGCGGCGCCCCGTCGCGGGCGGGGGCGCGCCGCGGCCCGACCCGAGCCGCTAGACTGCCCGCCATGGGAGACGCCGAAGCCACGCGGCCCGGGCCAGCGGCCCGCGCCGACAGGAGAGCCGACATGTCCGATCCCGCCCCCGCCCCCGCGAAGTCCGCGCCCGAGACCGGGGCCGGGCCCGAGGCCGACGCCGAGGCCGCCGCGCCGCGCGGACCCGGACCCGACGACGCGCCCGACGACGCGCTCGCCGCCCCCGCGCAGCCGCCCGAGGCCGCGGCCCTCTCGCTCAGCGCCGCCGCGCCGCCGCGGGGCCAGCTCGTGCCCGTGGAGGACGGCGCGCTCCCCGGCCCCACGCCCCCGGTCTACGCCGCCCTCGCCTTCACCGGCCCCAGGCCCGCCGCGCCGCTGCACCGGGCCTGGCTGCGCTCGGGCGGAGGCGCGGCGGGGGGCGCGGCCGACGGCCCGCCCCGCCGCCTGCGCGCCGCGATCTGGCCCGCCCAGGTCTGGGAGGGGAAGCCGCGCGGCACGATCCTGCTGTTCCCCGGCCGCACGGAATACATCGAGAAATACCTGCGGGTGATCGCCCGCTTCACCGCCATGGGCTTCTGGGTCGCGACGCTGGACTGGCGGGGGCAGGGCCTCTCGACCCGCAGCCACGGCCCGCGCCTCGGCCATGTCGACAGCTTCGACGAATTCCAGGACGACGTCGCCGCCCTGCTGGCCTGGGCGCCGGTGCAGGACCTGCCGGGGCCGCGCATCCTCGTCGCCCACTCCATGGGCGGCGCCATCGGCCTGCGCGCCATGCTCGACGGGCGGCTGTCGGTCGAGGGCGCGATCTTCTCCGCCCCGTTCTGGGGCATGCCCGTCGACGGCGCCGCGGGGTTCTTCGCCCGGGGCTTCGCGCTCGGGGCCATGGCGCTGGGCCTGGCGCATCGCGAGGTGTCGATGAGCGACGGGCCGAACGGGACCTATGTCCTCGACAATGATTTCGAGGGCAACGCCTTCACCGAGGACCCCGAGCATTACGCCTGGATGCGCCGCCAAGCCGAGGCGCGGCCCGAGCTGACGCTGGGCGCGCCCTCGGTCGGCTTCATCTCGGCCGCCTTCGACGAGCTGCGCGAGCTGCGCGGCCGCCCCTCGCCCGACATCCCGATGCTGGCCTTCGTCGGCTCGGGCGAGCGGGTGGTGTCGGCGGACGCGATCCGGTCGCGGATGCGCGCGGCCCCGCGCGGGCGCCTCGCGCGTATCGAGGGCGCCCGGCACGAGGGGTTCATGGAGAGCCCCGCGCGCGGCCCCGGCGCCGCGATCTGGCGCGCCATCGCCCGGTTCCTGCACGACGAGGGGTTCTAGCAGCCTGCCCGCCGCCGCCCGCCGCCGCCTGCGCCCCTCCGGCCTCTTGGCGCGGGGCCGCGGATCGTCTATCGCGTGACCCGCCCGCCAACCCGCCCCAGCCCGCCGACGCGAAGGACGACGCCGATGTTCCCCACCGCCTACACCGCGCCCGAGACCGCCGCCGAGATCACCGCCAAGTCGCTGATCGAGATCGGCGCCGTCCATTTCCGCGCCGACCCGCCCTTCACGCTGACCTCGGGCCTCGTCTCGCCGGTCTATATCGACTGCCGCAAGCTCATCTCCTACCCGCGCATCCGCGCCGCCCTGATGGACTTCGCCGTGCAGCAGGTCACCCGCAACGCGGGGCTGGAGCGGTTCGACGCCGTCGCCGGCGGCGAGACCGCGGGCATCCCCTTCGCCGCCTGGATCGCCGAGCGCATGGGCCTGCCGATGCTCTACGTGCGCAAGAAGCCCAAGGGCTTCGGGCGCGACGCGCAGATCGAGGGGGACCTGAAGGAAGGCGCCCGCGTGCTGCTGGTCGAGGACCTGACCACCGAGGGCGGCTCCAAGGTCAAGTTCGCCGAAGCCATCCGCACCGCGGGGGGCGAGTGCTCGCACACCCTCGTGGTGTTCTTCTACGACGCCTTCAAGGGCACGCGCGAGCGCCTGGCCGGCCACGGGCTCGAGCTGCACGCGCTGGCCACCTGGGCCGACGTGCTGCCCCATGCCCGCGCCTCGGGCCTGTTCGAGGGCGCGGTGCTGGACGAGGTGGAGAAGTTCCTCGAGGACCCGCTGGCCTGGTCGGGCGCGCACGGGGGAATCGCGGAACTGGCGGACTGATCCGCCCGTTTCCGCCTCCACGGACCGGGAACGCCGCGTCCGCCAGGCGGACGGGGCGCCGGCCGCCTGGCAGCCCGGTTCGCGCATATGGCGAAAGCTGTGCAATCATTGCGACAGTGCCGGTAAAAAAACCCGCCCCGTTTCCGAACCGGGCGGGGTTTTCTATTTTCGACTCTCGCGACGCCGCTTCAGGTGTGGTTAACCGTTGTAAGCGATGCAGGGCGGCCCGTGACCCGCGCTGCAACCCTCCGTTGCGGGTGGACGGATCCCGGTCGGCGCCCCGCACGCGCCGGGCCGGGCCCCGCGCGTTTCGGAGGTGGGGCGCCCCCGCCCCGCGACAGGACTGACCGGAGGCCGAACCAATGCTGGCATCCCTGACCCCGGCCCTCGCGGCCGCGGCGCTCTATGCCGGGCTCTGCACCCTGCTGGTGATGGCGCTCGCCATCCGCGTGGTGCGCCTGCGCCGGGCGCTGGGCGTGAGCCTTGGCGATGGCGGGCAGGACCCGCTGAACCGCGCGGTGCGCGCCCATGGAAACGCGGTGGAGACGATCCCCCTCACCCTCGGGCTGATCACGCTGGCCGCGCTGGCGGGTGCGCCCGCGGTGGCGATCCACGCGCTGGGCCTGCTGCTGCTGGTCGGGCGGGCGCTGCACGCGCTGTGCTTCATGAAGGACGCGATGCCGCTGAACCTGCGCGTGGCGGGCATGGCCTGCACCTTCGCCGCGCAGGGCGTGGCGGCGCTGGGGCTGATCGCCCACGGGCTGGGGGCGCTCTGATGGCGAAACCGAACCTCCAGGACGTCGCCGCCCAGCTTCTGGACCTGGCGAAATCCGCCGGGGCCGACGCCGCCGACGTGGTCGTCGCCGCGGGCGAAAGCCTCTCGGCCGAGACCCGGGACGGGCGGCTGGAACATGCCGAGCGCGCCGAGGGCGTGGATGCCGGCCTGCGGGTGCTGATCGGCAAGCGCCAGGCCTGCGTCAGCGCCTCGGACCTGCGCGCGCCGACCCTGCGCGCCCTCGCCGAACGCGCCGTGGCGATGGCGAAGGCCGCGCCCGAGGACCCGTGGTGCGGCCTTGCCGATCCCGAGCAGCTCTGCCCGGCGGACCTGCGGGACGCCGCCGCGCTGGAGCTCGACGACCCCGACGGCCCCCCGTCCCCCGCCGCGCTCGAGGCCGCGTCGCTCGCCGCCGAGGCCGCCGCCGCGGCGGTCGAGGGCGTGAGCCGCATGGACGGCGCCGGCGCCTCCTGGTCGCGCAACGAGCTGTTCCTCGCCGCGACCAACGGGTTTTCCGGCGGCTACGCGCGCGCCCATGCCACCACCTATGCCTCGGCCATCGCCGGCGAGGGGCTGGAGATGGAGCGCGACCACGCCGCCGAGACCCGCCGCGCCTTCGCCGCGCTGCCGGACCCCGAGGGGATCGGGACGCGGGCCGGGCGCCGGGCCGTCGCGCGGATGTCGCCGCGGCGCGCGCCGACGGGCGCCGTGCCGGTGCTGTTCGACCAGCGGGTCTCGACCTCCTTGCTGCATCACCTCGTGGGGGCGGCCAACGGCGCGGCGGTGGCCCGCGGCGCCTCCTGGCTGTCGGAAAAGCTCGGGGAAGCGGTGCTGCCCGCGGGCTTCACGCTGATCGAGGAACCGGACCGCGTCCGCGGCCCCTCCTCGCGCCCCTTCGACGCCGAGGGGCTGCGCGCCGCGCGGCGCGAGATCGTGACGGACGGGGTGCTGAACGGCTGGACGCTGGACCTCGCCTCGGCCCGCAAGCTGGGGATGCAGAGCACCGGCAATGCCGGGCGCGGCATGGCCTCGCCGCCCTCGCCCGCCACCACCAACCTGCGCCTCGCCGCGCCGGTGGCGGCGGCGCGGGACGCGATGGCGGCGCGCATGGGCCGGGGTCTGATCGTCACCTCGCTGATGGGCGCCTCGATCAACGGCACCACCGGGGACTATTCCCGCGGCGCCTCGGGCTTCTGGGTCGAGGATGGCGCGGTGGTCTACCCGGTGAACGAGCTGACCATCGCCGGCAACCTGCACCGGATGCTGGCGGCGCTGGAGGCGGCTGACGACCCGAACCCCGAGCTGGGCGTGATCGCGCCGAGCCTGCTGGTGGCCGAGGGTCTGACGGTCGCCGGGGTCTGACCGCGTGGCCGGTTCCGCGCCCGCGCCGGGCGCCTCCCCCTGGGCCGAAGACCTCGCCCTTCTGCGCGCCGCCGCCGAGGCGGCGGGCGAGATCGCGCTGCGCCATTTCCGCGCCGATCCGAAAAGCTGGGACAAGGAGGGCGGGCTGGGCCCGGTCTCCGAGGCCGATCTCGAGGTCGACGAGATGCTGCACGCCCGCCTGCTGGCCGCGCGGCCCGACCATGGCTGGCTGTCGGAGGAGACCGAGGACGACCCGAAGCGCCTGTCGCATGAGCGGGTCTTCATCGTCGATCCGATCGACGGCACCCGCGCCTTCATCGCGGGCGAGGCCGGGTTCTCGCACGCGCTGGCCCTGTCGGTGGACGGGAAGATCCGCGCCGCCGTGGTGCATCTTCCCGCGCGGGAGGAGACGTACTGGGCGGTCGAGGGCGGGGGCGCGTTCCTCAACGGCGCGCGCATCGCGCCCTCGGCCGCGACGGACCCGGACGCGGCGCAGGCGCTGATCTCCGGCCCGCACCTGAAGGCCGAGCATTGGCCGGGCGGGGCGCCGCGGATCAAGCCGAACTTCCGGCCCTCGCTGGCCTGGCGGCTCTGCCTGGTGGCCAAGGGGCGGTTCGACGCGATGGTGACCTTCCGGCCCGCCTGGGAATGGGACGTGGCCGCGGGCGACCTGATCGCGACCGAGGCGGGCGCGGTGGTGCGCGACCGCGACGGGCGCCCGGCGCGCTACAATGCCGAGCATCCGCGGGTCCACGGCATGGTCGCCGCCGCCCCGGGCCTGATCGGGCCGCTGCTGGCGCGGATGGGCGCCGCGGGCTGAGGGGCGCCCATCCGCGCCGCCCCCTGATTTGCGCGCCTGCCGCGCCGTCCCTGGTATTGCGCGCCTGCCGCGCGCGGTGCGGCGCGGACGGCCGAGCGGGGGCTCCATGCCCCCCGAGGACGGCCGCTCCCCGGGAAAGGCGCCCCTCCCCGGGGCGTCCGCCGGCTCAGGGGGGCAAGCCCCCCGTTCGCCGTCGGAGGCGGCGTGCCGCCGCCGGGCGCGCCGATCCGGGCCGCGCCGCGAACGGCGCCGCGAACGCCGCCGCCGACCCGCCATCAACGTGAATTGCGTACAGCTGTATGCAAAGGGCGCGCGCGCCGCATTGACCGCCCGCCCGGCCCAAGGTACGCCCTTGCTCCACCACGGCCCGGCGCCGCGCGCCGACGCCCGTTCCCGACCGGCGCGCCCCTCCCCGGCGCGCGCGGCCCGAGCCCGGAGGACCGACCCCATGCCCCAGCGCCTGCACCTCGTCTTCGGCGGCGAGCTCGTCGACCCCCAGAAAACCACCTTCGCGGACGTCGACAAGATCGACATCGTCGGCATGTTCCCCGACTACGCCAGCGCCTATGACGCCTGGAAGGCCGCCGCGCAGCGGACCGTGGACGACGCTCACATGCGCTATTTCATCGCCCATATCCACCGCCTGCGGGACGAGGAGCAGGAAGTCTCCCCGACCGAGGAGCTGGGCTGACCGCCCGTCCGGGCGGCGCCGCCTGACCCATGGCCGACATCCTGCGCGCCATCCGATCCAACCCCCTGCTGCGCGGCCTGGCCGCGCGGCTCGGGGCGGGGTATATCCGCCTCGTGCACCGGACCGTGCGCTGGACCATCCTCGGCCCCGAGGCGGAGGACGCCGTCCGCCACGGCCCCGACAACGTGATCCTCGGCATCTGGCACGGCCGCCTTCTGGCCGTCCCCGCGCTGATGACCAGGCAGCTCGAGGTTCACGCCATCATCTCGGCCAACCGCGACGGCGAGCTGATCGCCGCCGCGGTCAAGCGCTTCGGGATCGACGTGATCCGCGGCTCTTCCGCCGACCGGCGCAAGCCGGACAAGGACAAGCAGGGGCGCGAGGCGCTGGAAGCGGCGCTGGAGAAGCTCAAGGGCGACCGGCGCGTCATCGTCGCGCTGACCCCCGACGGGCCGCGCGGCCCGCGGATGCGCTGCCAGCCGGGCATCGCGCTGCTGTCCGCGCGCACCGGCAAGACCGTCTATCCCTGGGCCTATGCCACCCGCCGCGCGAAGGTGCTGCGCAGCTGGGACCGCTTCATGCTGCCGCTTCCGTTCGACCGCGGCGTGATCCTGTTCGGCCGCCCGGTCCCGGCCCCGACCTCGGACGACCCGGCCACGATCGAGGAGCACCGGCTGCGGATCGAGGCGGCGATGCTCGAGGCCGCGCACCGCGTCGACACCTTCCTCGGCCGCGATCCCATCGTCCCGGATGACCGCCCGGGGGTGACGGGCGGGGGCCTTGCGCCCTGGCCGCCGGCGCCCGAGGCAGAGCCGGAGCGCCCCGAGGCGGAGCGCGCCGGGTCTTGAGCGCCGCGCTCTCCCTCTACCGCGCCCTCTCCGCCGTGGCGGAGCCGCTGGGCCGCGCCCTCCTCTCCCGCCGCGCCGCGCGCGGGAAGGAGGACCCGGCGCGCATCGGCGAACGGCTCGGCCATGCCGGGGCGCCGCGCCCGGACGGCAAGCTGGTCTGGCTCCACGGCGCCTCGGTGGGCGAGGCGCTGTCGCTGCTGACGCTGGTCGAGGCGCTGCGCGCGGCGCGGCCCGACCTGAACATCCTGATGACCACCGGGACCGTCACCTCGGCGGGGCTGATGGCGGCGCGGCTGCCGAAGGGGGCCATCCACCAATACGTGCCCCTCGACGTGGCCCCCGCCGCGCGGCGGTTCCTCGACCACTGGCATCCCGACCTCGCCATCTGGGCGGAATCCGAGCTCTGGCCCTTCCTGGTGTCCGAGACCCGCGCCCGCGGCATCCCCATGGCGCTGGTGAACGCGCGCATGTCGAAGGGCTCGGCCCGCAACTGGTCCCGCTTCGCGCCGGGCATGGCGCGGGCGCTGCTCGGGGCCTTCGACGCGGTCGGCGCGCAGGACGCCGAGATCGCCGCGCGGCTCGCGGGCCTCGGCGCGAAGGCCGAGGTGACCGGCACCCTCAAGGGCGGCGTCGCGCCGCCGGACCTTCCCGGCCCCCGCGCCGCGCTGGCCGAGGCCGCCGCCGGACGCCCCCTCTGGCTCGCCGCCTCGACCCATCCGGGGGAGGAGGCGCTGGCGGCGGAGGCCCATGTCCGCGCCGCCGCCGCGATCCCGGGCCTGCTGACCCTCATCGCCCCGCGCCACCCCGAACGGGGGCCGGAGATCCTCGAGGCCCTGCGCGCCCGCGGCCTGCGCGCCTCGCGCCGGGGCGCCGAACATGCGCTGCCCGGAGCCGGGGACGCGGTGCATGTCCTCGACACCCTGGGCGAGATGGGCGCCTGGCTGCGCCTCGCCCCCGTCGCCTTCATCGGCGGCTCCCTGTCCGAGACCGGCGGGCATAACCCGCATGAGCCCGCCGCGATCGGGGCCGCGATCCTGCACGGGCCGCACGTGGCCAATTTCGCCCCCGACTATGCCGCGCTCACCGCGGCGGGCGGGGCGGTGGAGGTCCGCTCCTCCGCCGCCCTCGCCGATGCGGTGATCCGCCTGCTTGGGGATGCGCCCGCCCGCGCCGCACTGGCCGACGCCGCCCGGTCCGCGCTGCCCGACGGGCGGGGCGCGCGGGCGGCGACCATGGCGCTGCTGGCGCCGCTGCTGCCGCCGCCGTCGCAGGAGGGCGCGCCATGATGCTCCGCGCCCCGCGCTTCTGGTCCCGCAAGCCGGGGCTGCTGGCGCGCCTGCTCTCGCCCCTCGGGGCCCTCTACGCCGCCGCCACCGCGCGCAGGGTGGCGCGGGCGCCGGACTGGACCGCGCCGGTCCCGGTGATCTGCATCGGCAACCTGTCCGCCGGGGGAACCGGCAAGACCCCCGTCGCCATCGCCGTGTTGCAGGAGCTGTCGGAGATGGGCGTCGCCGCCCATTGCGTCACCCGCGGCCATGGCGGCACGGCCTCGAAGGGCGCGCCGCACCGGGTGCAGCTGTCGGACGATCCGAAGGTGACGGGGGACGAGGCGCAGCTGATCGCCGCCTTCGCGCCGACCTGGGTCTGCGCCGACCGCGCCGCCGGGGCGAAGGCCGCCGTCGCGGCGGGGGCGCAGGCCATCGTGCTCGACGACGGGTTCCAGAACCCCGGGCTGGCCAAGAACCTGTCGCTGCTGGTGGTGGACGCCGAGGCGGGGTTCGGCAACGGCATGTGCATCCCCGCGGGACCCTTGCGCGAACCCGTCCCCGCGGGCCTTGCGCGCGCGGACGCGGCGGTGATCCTCGGGCCCGAAGCCGCCCGCGCGCAGGTCCTGGCCGACTGGCCCGCCCTCGCCGCCCTGCCGCGGCTCGAAGGGCAGGTGCAGCCGCGCCCCATCGGCATCGACTGGCGCGGCCAGCGGGTCGTCGCCTTCGCCGGCATCGGCCGCCCCGAGAAGTTCTTCGCCACGCTGCGCGGCCTCGGCGTCGACCTGCGCGCCGCGCACCCGTTCCCGGACCACGCCCCCTTCACCCCGCGCGCCCTGCGCCGCCTGATCCAGGAGGCCGCGGCCGAGCAGGCGATGCTGGTGACCACCGAGAAGGACGCCGTCCGCCTGCCGCCCGATTTCCGCGGCCGCGCCATGCCCCTGCCGGTCCATGCCGCCTGGGCGGGGGAGGGCGCCGCCGCCCTGCGCGCCCTGCTGGCGGCGCCCCTCGGGCAAACGCCCAAGGATTGAGCGGTTTCACGCGGAAATCGACTGTTTGATCCAAATTTCACGCTCGGACACATTTCCGCCACCATTGGGCCATCTCGCGGCCCGACCCGTGGGGGAGTTTCAATCCTGTCCTTCGGGTCATTTTCATCTATTTACACTGACTTTTCGGGGTGCGACGGCGTTTTTTGCCGTAGATCGCACCCCGAGCTCTTTTTGGGGCAGATTGGTTCCTTCGCCGCAATTCGCGCCAATCCGCCCCGCGGCGCCCCACACGCGCCCGCCCCCAACCAAAGTCCTATTCCCGCGCCGCCCGCCGCCGGGCAGCGTCCTCGCCATGAAATGGCGTACCGCATTCCTCTCCGCGCTCCTGGCCGCGACCGGGGCCGCCGCGCAGGCGGCCGAGCTCCTCACCCCCGAGGAGCTGGCCGCGCGCATCGAGCCGCCCTACCAGTTGGGCGAACAGGTCTCGGACAAGGGCGTCTGGACGCTGGTCAATCTCGACGGCGCGGATGCGGGCCACGTGTTCCAGACCGCGCCGCTGGCGCCGCTGCCGGGCTTCTCGGGCGCGCCCATCGACATGCTGGTGGAGATCGACGCCGAGGGGCGCTTCATCGAGGTCGAGCTGATCGCGCATAACGAGCCGATCTTCGTCTCGGGCCTCGGTTCCGCCCCGTTGCACGAATTCCTGCGCCAGTACCGGGGCCTGTCGATCTCGGACCAGATCACCGTCGGCGTGCCGTACGGGGCGGCCGGGGGCGGGGGCGACGGGATCGCGCTGGATGGCGTGACCAAGGCCACCGCCTCGGTGCGGATCGCGCATGAGAGCATCCTCGCCGCCGCCTTCAAGGTGGTGCGCGACGGCCCGGCGGGGGGCGGCGCCGCGCCGCCGCGGCCCGACCCTGCGATGATGCCGGAGCTGTCCTGGGACGACCTCTTCGCCCGCGGCCTCGCGCATCGGCGCCTCGTGACCAATGCCGAGGCTGACGCGGCGTTCGCGGGCACGCTGTGGGAAGATGACGACCCCGAGGCGAAGGCCGACCCGGGGGGCGCGTATCTCGACCTCGTGGTCGTGGATCTCGGCCCGCCCGCCGCCGCCCGCGCGGCGCTGTCCCCGGACGCCTTCGCCGAGCTGCAGGAGTTCCTGTCGATCAAGCCCTTCAACGCGCCGATCCTGGTGATGGATTACGGCCGCCACGGGCTGGTGGCGGAGGATTTCGTGCGCAACACCGCGCCTGCGCTGCTGTCCGCGCGGCAGGACGGGCTGCCCATCGCGCTGCGCGACGCCGACCTGCTGGGGGGGCTGAACGACGCGGTCCCCGAGCCGGGGGCGTTCATGATCCTGCGCGCCGACACCCGGCTTGGCTTCGACGCGACGCGGGCGTGGGAGATCACGGTGCGGGCGCTGCGCGAACATGGCTCCTTCATGCCGCAGGTGGGGCACGCGGATTTCTCGGCCGAGATCCGCTCGGCGCCCGAGTTCTACATCGCCCCGCCGCCGCCGCCCGAACCGATGCCGATCTGGGTCGAGGCGGCGCTGGCGCGGGGGGCGGACCTGGCCGTCGCCGCCGGGATGCTGGTGCTGCTGGGCGCCGCGCTGGCGCTGCGCCAGTCGCGGATGGCGGGGCTGAAGCGGTTCACCGCGCTGCGCCTCGGCGTGCTCGGCTTCGTCATCGTCTTCGTCGGCTGGTGGGGGCAGGGGCAGCTCTCGATCGTCACGCCGCTGGCGGTGATGCGCACGGGTGTCGAGGGGGGCAGCTTCGCGTTCCTGCTCTACGACCCGTTCAGCCTGGTGATCTGGGGCGGCGCCATCATCGGCCTGGTGATGTGGGGGCGGGGCTTCTTCTGCGGCTGGCTCTGCCCGTACGGCGCGATGCAGGAATACGCGCACCATGCGGGGCGGCTGGCGGGGGTGAAGCAGCGCAAGGTCTCCGCCGCCTGGGACCGGCGGCTGAAGAAGGTGAAATACGGCGTGCTGGCGGCGCTGGCCGTGGCCACGCTGGTCTCGCCCGCCGCCACCGACGCGATGGTCGAGGTCGAGCCCTTCAAGACCGCCGTCACCACCTGGTTCATCCGCGACATTCCCTACGTGGTCTATGCCGGGTTCTGGCTGGTCCTCGGGATGACGCTGTTCAAGGGCTTCTGCCGCTATGTCTGCCCGCTGGGCGCGCTGCTGGCGCTGGGCGACGCACTGCGCATCCGCGCCTGGATCCCGCGGCGCGAGGCCTGCGGCTCCCCGTGCCGGCTGTGCGAGGCGCGCTGCCGCTACCAGGCCATCGAGCGGTCGGGGAAGATCCAGTATGACGAGTGCTTCCAGTGCCTCGACTGCGTGACCATCCATGACGACCGCGCGCAATGCGTGCCGCTGATCCTCGCCGCCCGCAAGGCGCAGGCGGCGCGGGCGAAGCAGGAGGAGATGGCATGACGGGCCTTCTGACCCGTCGCCGGTTCATCGCCCTCAGCGCCTGCGCGGCAGGCGTCGGGCTGGCCGCGCGCGCGCCGCAGGTGGAGTGGCGGGGCAGGGCGCTCGGGGCCGAGGCGTCGATCACCCTGCGCGGCGCGGGGGCGGAGCCCGCGCTCTCCGCCGCCCTTGACGCGATCCGGCGGGTCGAGGCCGCGGCCTCGCTGTTCGATCCCGCCTCGGCGTTGGTGCGGCTGAACGCGGCGGGGCGGCTGGATGCGCCCCCGGCCGAGCTGCTGGCGCTGCTGGAGGCGGCGGGGCGGGTCCACGCGCTTTCGGGCGGCGCCTTCGACCCCAGCGTGCAGCCGGTCTGGCGCCTGCTGGCCGAGAGCCGCGGCGCGCCGGGGCCTGGGGCATTGGCGCAGGCCCGCGCGCTGGTCGGCTGGGACGGGGTGCGCGTCGACCCGGGGGCCGTCGCCTTCGACCGGCCGGGCATGGCGCTTACGCTTAATGGCATCGCCCAGGGCTTCGCCACCGACCGCGCCGCGGCGGCGCTGGCCGCGCACGGGTTCGACCGCGCGCTGGTCAATGTCGGGGAGTACCGGGCGCTGGGCGGCGGCTGGCGGCTCGGCTCGGGCTTCGGCACGCTGGGGCTGGCGGCGGGCGAGGCGGCGGCCACCAGCGCCCCCGGCGCGCTGCTCCTGGGGCAGGGCGGGCACATCCTCGCCCCGGGCGGCGCAGCGGCGGAGGGGTTCGAGACGGTGACGGTGCGCGCGCCCTCGGCGACGCTGGCCGACGGCCTCTCCACCGCGCTCTGCGCCGCGGGGCCGGGGCGGGCGGCCGGGATCATCGCGCGCGCCCCGGGCGCCCGGATGCTGGCGCGGCTGGCGGACGGGCGCGAGATGCGGCTGGGCTGAGCGCGGGCGCGGCGGCGGGCGGCGCAGGCCCGGCCTAGCCCTTGCGGCGCGACGCGAACCAGCCGAAGGCCGCCAGCGGCGCCGCCATCAGCAGCAGCGCGGGCGGAACCGGGATGACGGAGAGCGTCTTCTCCTCGGTCAGGGTTTCCGTCGCCTCCGGCGGCTTCTGCGGCGGGGGCTCGCGGTCCGGCCGCTCCCGGTCGGGCCGGGGCGACGGGCTTCCGCCGCCGCCGCCTCCACCGCCGCCCCCGCCCCCGCGCACGAAGACCGGACCCCCGGGCGGCAGGGCGCCCCGCGGCGCATCCAGCCCCGGCACGGTCTGCCCGCGATCCACCGCTTCCTGGCGCTTCTCGACGCAGATCGCGGCCATCCGCTTGCGCAGCGCCGCGATCCGGTCCTCGGGGATCAGCAGCCCGAGCCCCTCCTGGTCGGTGCAGTCGCCCTTGTTGGGGTTGCACAGGTTCAGCTTGCGGGACTTGGCGCAGATCGCGGGCCGCTCGCCGTTCCAGACCGAGAGCTGCTGCGCGGGCACGGTCCAGCGCACCTCGGGCGCCTCGACCTCGATCCCGCCGCAGACAGGGTTCAGCTCGCCCGGTTCGGCGAAGCGGCAATCCTGCCCGCCGCACCACTCGGCCGGAAAATCTTCATGGGCCGCCGCGGCGCCCGCCGCCAGCATCGACGCCCCGGCGAGCCGCCAGGCGCCGCCGCCCCTCTTTCGCATACGCATCCCGCTTCTCCGCAACACCGCACGACCGGAGGTGTGAAGGAGAAACGTTCCCGAAAACTGATCGGTTTCGCGTGTTAACGCTGATTCCATGCAAAACCCCCCGCCGTTCCCGGCGGGGGGCCTCATCTTCACCGTCTCGCGCCGTTTCAGGCGGCGCCCGCGACCGC
>NZ_JBOCEF010000032.1:0-56568 GCF_050586345.1 Rhodovulum sp. DZ06 | reverse complement strand
CCCCCCCCCCCCCCCCCCCCCCCCCCCCCCCCCCCCCCCCCCCCCCCCCCCCCCCCCCCCCCCCCCCCCCCCCCACGTTTCACCCAAGCGCGTAAGTGGATTGCACCAGCCCAGAGGGGAAGCTACGCGTCTCGAGGTGGCTCAGGCGCGGGGCCTTCGCCATCGGCGCGAACAGCGGCGCGCCCTCGCCCAGCAGGACGGGCACGCGGGTGAGGGTCAGGCGCGAGACGCGCCCCTTCTCCATGAAGGCGCGGGCGGTTTCCCCGCCATCGACATAGACGTTGCGCCAGCCGCGGGCGGCGGCCTGGGCCCAGGCCTTGTCCGGGGCCGCGGCGCGGTAGACCTTCGCGCCCTCGGGGACCGGCATCGCGCCGGTTCCGCGGCTGAGCACGATCACCGGGATCGGGTAGGGCCAGGCGCCGAAGGACAGCACCGTCTCATAGGTCTTGCGGCCCATCACGATGCCGTCCATGGCGGCGATGAAGGCGTCGAAACCGTGGTCCTCGCCCGCCGCGCCGGGCTGGTCGAGCCAGTCGAGCCCGCCATCCTTGCGCGCGATGTAACCGTCCATGCTGACGGCGAGATAGACATGTCCCTCGGGCACGGCGGCTCCTTCCGGATTCTGGGGGATTCACCCTCCTCTAACCTCGATCGGCTTTGTTGTCAGCGGGCGGGGGAGAGGAGAAATGATGAACGATACCCTGCCGCCCCCGGTGCATTGTCTCTGGATCTCGGGCGCGCTGAGCTTCCTGGAACTGCTGTGCCTCGCCTCGATGCGCGATGCGGGCCACGCGGTGACGCTCTGGAGCTACGAGGACATCCCCAACCGCCCCGATTTCTGCGCCCCGCGCGATGCGGCCGAGGTGCTGCCGGCGGCGCGGATGCTGGTGCATGACCGCACCGGCTCCCCGGCGCCGCAATCGGACAAGTTCCGGTTCCGGATGCTGGCCGCGCATCCCGGCGTGGTCTGGGCCGATACCGACGCCTATGTGCTGCGCCCGCTGCGGCCCACGGCGGGGCGGCTCTATGGGTGGGAGAGCGCCAGCCGCGTCAATTCCGGCGTGATCGCCCTGCCCCCGGACAGCCCGACGCTGGCGGCGCTGATCGCCTTCACCGACGATCCCGCGCCGATCCCGCCCTGGTTCCCGGAGGAGGAGCAGGCCGCGCTGCGCGCCGCCCGCGACGCGGGCCGCCCGGTTCCGGCCGAGGCGCTGTCCTGGGGCCTCTGGGGCCCGCAGGCGACCACCCATTTCCTGCGCGAGACCGGCGAGATCGCCCATGCCCTGCCGACCGAGGCGCTCTATCCCGTGCCGTTCAAGGACCGGCGGGTGATGCTGAAAGCCGCGCGCAAGACCGAGGCGTTGCTGACCGAGCGGACCATGTCCGTCCACCTCTATGGCCGCCGGATGCGCGCGCGGCTGCGGGAGAAGGAAGGCGGCGTCCCCCCGAAGGGCAGCTGGCTGGCCGGGGCGATGGAGAAGCACGGCATCCGGGCCGAGGACGCGCCGCTGGCCCCGGCGCGGGGGGCGGCGGCGTGAGGGAGGGGGAAGGGGGCGGCGGACGGCCCCGCGGCCCCGCGGCCCCGCGACACAGCGGCGGCGGCCCACAGATCGGCGACAAGGAGCAGGTCTTCTCCTCGAAAGCCGTGTCATGCCCATAAAAGCCCTCAGAGACATTTCCGAGAAAGCAGAATTCGCCCTTCAGGTTGCGCAGGGGCTGGAGTCCACGCAGCTCAGCCGTGCGGCCCTTTGGCGCCATGCCATGGGCCTTCTCAACGCGTTCTACGCGCTCAACGAAGAGCTGAAGAACCGCACTCAGAACACGGGCGACGACACGCTGAAACGGATCATCCAAGCCTGGCGGAGCGCTAATTCGAGCAGGTTGGGGCAGTTTTTCGGAACGGCCCGCAACACGCTGCTCCACCAGGGCGCCGTGCAGCTGACCGCTGCGACCGAGTGGGAAGAGGACGTGTGGCATGACACCGAGCGGCCGATCTCCCGCAGCTTCATCAGCATCCAGTCTTCAGCGATCTCGGACATGCCCGCCGAAGACTTCATGGCGACGTGCCGGGACGCCCTGGAGTTCATGCAGGCCGGCATCGCGGAGATCCACGAGACCTACCGGGCGGCCCGACCGGAGCTGTTTCCCGCGCAGCAGCCCGCGTCCCCCTTCGACGAGCCTCTCTGAGCGCGGCGCCATCCCCGGCGCCCCGGAAGCGCCTCCGCCTGCTCCGGCTGCGCAGGCGCTCCGTTCCCACCGGCGCCCCGCCCGCCGCGCAGCCGCGGCCGGGCGGCGCGGGGGCCTTGCGCCCCCCAAGCCCGGCCGCCCCCCGCGCAACGCCCGCCAAACCCGACCCAAACCAAAACAAGGGGGGTGCAGGGGGTCGCCCCCTGCCAGGGGGGCATCGGGGGGACTGGTCCCCCCGACATCCACGCCCCGAAACCATGCGAAACGCCCGCCCCTCACTCCGGCGGCGGCGGCATTCCCCTCCGATCAAAGCTGATCGACTTGACCAGCGCGAAGACCTCCGCGCCCACGGCCAGCTGCAACTCCGCCGCGGCCTCGCGCGTCACGCGGGCGCGCACGAGCTGCCCGCCGAGGTCCACCGCCAGTTCGGCGAAGGCGGTGTCCTCCTCGACCTCCATCTCCGCCACCCGACCGGCGAGGATGTTGCGGATCGAGACCCCCTCGGGCCGCCGCACCGCCAGCGCCACGTCGCGGGCGCGCACCCGCAGGCGGACCTTCGTCCCGGCCTCGAGCGCGCCCAGCATCGGCATCGAGAGCGGCTGGCCGCAAAGCGTCAGCCGCGTCAGCCGCACCGCGCGGTCATGCCCGGTCACCTCGGCCTCGACCAGGGCGCCGGCCTCGAACCGGCCCGCGGCATGTTCGAAGGCGGGGCCGGAGAGGATCTCGCCCGCCGGGCCCTCGGCGGTCACCCGCCCGTCCTCCATCAACAGCACCCGGCTCGCCAGCTGCGCCACCTCGTCCACCGCGTGGGTCACGTAGAGCACCGGCGCCCCGGACAGCGCCGCGGCCTCGGCGATATGGGGCAGGATCGCCGCCTTGCGCCGCCGGTCGAGGGCCGAGAGCGGCTCGTCCATCAGCAGGAGCCGCGGGCGGGTCAGCAGGGCGCGGGCGATGGCGACGCGCTGGCGCTCGCCCCCCGACAGGCCCCCGGGGCGGCGGCCCAGCAGCGGCCCGAGGTCCAGCGCCTCGACCGCCGCGGCGCGCTCGGGCGCCGAGGCGCGGGACCGGCGGGCGGCGTAATCGAGGTTCCCCTGCACCGACAGGTGATCGAACAGCCGCGCGTCCTGGAACACGTAGCCGACGCCGCGCTTATGGGTCGGGACGGGCCGCGCCCCGCCCAGCCAGGCCTCGGCGCCGAAACGGATATGGCCCTCCGCCGGCTCCAGCCCCGCCAGCGCCCGCAGCAGCGTCGACTTGCCCCCGCCCGAGGGACCGAACACCGCCGTCACCCCCTTCAGCGGCAGGGCGGCGGCGGCGTCGAAGGCGAAGCCCGGGAAGTCCCGGCGCAGGGCGAAATCGAGACGCTCAGACATGCGCGCGCCTCCGGCCCCGCGCCATGTAGACCGCGGCGAGGGCGAGGAAGGAGAAGACCAGCATCCCCGCCGACAGCGCGTGGGCCGAGGCGTAGTCCAGCGCCTCGACATGCTCATAGATGGCGATGGAGATCACCTGGGTGCGCCCCGGGATCGCGCCGCCGACCATCAGCACCACGCCGAACTCCCCCACCGTGTGCGCGAAGGACAGCACCGCGGCGGTCAGGAACCCGCGCCCCGCCAGCGGCGCCGCGACGGTCAGGAAGGCGTCGAGGGGCGAGGCCCCGCAGGTCGCCGCGGCCTCCATCGGCTTCGGCCCCATCGCCTCGAACGCGTCCTGGAGGGGCTGGACCGCGAAGGGCAAGGAATAGAGCATCGACGCGATCACCAGCCCGGTGAAGGAGAAGGTCAGCGTCTCGCCCGTCACCTCGACCCAGAAGCCGCCGAAGGCCGAGGTCGGGGACATCAGCACCAGCAGGTAGAAGCCGAGCACCGTCGGGGGCAGCACCAGCGGCAGCGCGGTGATCGCCTCGACCGCCGGGCGGATCCGCGCGCGCGTGGTCGCCAGCCACCAGGCCAGCGGCGTCGCCAGCAGCAGCAGCAGCACGGTGGTGGTCCCGGCCAGCGCGAAGGTCAGGCGGATGGCCGAGAGGTCGGCGGCGGAGATCATCGCTCGGTCCCGGCGCTCAGCGGCTGGAGCTCGGCGTGCCGTAGCCCGCGTCGCGGATCAACCCGCGGGCATAGCCGAGGTCGAGATAGGCGAGGAACCCCTTCGCCGCCTCGTTCTGCGCGCCGCTCCGGAGCAGCACGGCGTCCTGGCGGATCTCGTCATACATCTCGGGCGGCGGCGCCCAGGCGGAGCCCTTCGGTCCCGCCCCCGCCTGCGCCGCGGCGACGAAGCCCAGCGGCGCGGCGCCCGAGGCGGTCATGGCATAGGCCTGGCCGATATTCTCGCCCCGCGCCAGCTTCGGCTGCAGCGCGTCCCAGAGGCCGAGCTTCTCCAGCACCTGCTGCGCGGCGAGGCCATAGGGCGCGAGGCGCGGGTTGGCGATGGCAAGGCGCGGGTAGTCCTGCGCCGAGAGGGTGGCGGCGCCGTCGGGGCCGATCCGCTCCGGGTCGGCGGACCACAGCACCAGGCGGCCCAGCGCGTAGGTGAAGCGGCTGTCGGGCACGGCGAGGCCCTCTTCGACCAGCAGGCGCGGGCGCTCGGCATCGGCCGAGAGGAAGGCGTGGAACGGCGCCCCGGCCTTGATCTGCGCGTAGATCTTGCCGGTGGAGCCGGAGGCGATGGTGACCTGGTGGCCCGAACGCGCGCCGTATTCGGCGGCGAGGAACCGGGCGGTGTCGGCGAAATTGGCGGCGACGGCGACCAGCGCCTCGGCCGCGAGGGACGGGGCGGGGGCCAGCGCGGCGGGCAGCAGCAGGGTCAGCGCCAGCAGCGCGGCGCCGAGGCGGTGCAGGGATGGCCGGAGGGGGAACGCCCGGCGGCGACCCGCGCGGCGCGGGGCGGCGCGGCCGGCATGGCGGGGGGCGGAGGGGGCGCGCCGGGCGGGGCCGGTCTGAATCGGTCTCTTCATGGGCGCGAGCATCGCCCGCCGGGCCGCGCACAGGCAAGCGCAAGCGGCGGCGCGGGGCGGCGACCTTGGCGCCGGTTGCGCGCCGCGCGGCGGGGCCGCGGCGCCCCGCCGGACCGGGCGCGCCGCGACGCCCCCTTTCCCCTCCCCCCCCTGCCGCGCCTGCCCCGCCTGCCGCTCCCGGCCTTCCCCGCCGGCCCGGAAGCGACGCATCTGCGCGCGTCAATGTCGTTTTCGAACCTTCCCGCGTTCCATTCGGCGCCGCGACCGCGTAGGCTCTGCGCAGTTGCAACAAAGACGGGTGAGAAGATGACGCTGCTGACCAGGGCCGAGGAAGTGTCGGAGGTCGCGTTCGGGTTCATGGGGTCCAAGGCCCTGTTCGCCGCGCTGCACCATGGGCTGTTCACCGCCCTGTCGGGCAAGTCGCTCACCGCCGAGGAGGTCGGCGCCGCCACCGACCTGCACCCCGAGCGCGCGCGCACGCTGCTCACCGCCCTCGCCGGGCTGGGGCTGGTGTCGGTCGAGGACGGCGTCTTCGCCAACGCCCCCGCCGCGGAAGCCTTCCTGGTGAAAGGCGCCAAGTACGATTTCGGCGACTACCTGCGCCTGCAGGTGGACCGGCAGATGTACCCGCTCCTCCACCAGATCGACGACGCGCTGGCCGACCAGCTGCCCGAGGAGGCCACCGCCTCCTATGCCGAGTGGTTCTCGGACCCCAAGGAGGCGGAGCTCTATTCCCGCTCGCAACACGCGGGCAGCCTCGGGCCGGCGCTGGGCCTGGCGCGCTCGATCGACCTGTCGGGGGCGAAGACATTCCTCGATGTCGGCGGCGGCACCGGCGCCTTCGCCATCACCTTGTGCCAGTATTTCCCCGAGCTGACCGCCACCGTGGTCGACTTTCCCAACGTCGCCAGGCTGGGCCGCGAATACGTGGCGGAGGCCGGGCTGTCGGACCGCATCACCTATATCGACGGCGACGCGCTGAAGACCGAGTGGCCGGGCGGGCAGGACGCGATCCTGATGTCCTATCTCTTCTCCGGCGTGCCGGGCGACGAGCACGCGGGCCTGATCGAGGGCGCGTGGAACAAGCTCGCCCCCGGGGGACGGCTGATGATTCACGACTTCGTGGTGGATGCCGACCGCTCGGGGCCGCGGCTCGCCGCGCTCTGGCAGCTCCAGCACACCGCCTTCACCCCGACGGCGCGCTCGCTCGACGACGCCTGGCTTCAGGAAACCCTTGAAAAGGCGGGATTTAGGGACGTCACCGTCGGCCCGATGATCCCCGAGATGACGATGCTCGGGACCGGCGTCAAACCCGCCTGAGCCCCCGGCGGGGGCGCCGCCCGACGCGGCGCCCCCTGCTTTCGCCCCCCTGCTTGCGGCCCCCTGCTTGCGGCCCCTTGCCTACGGGCCCCCTTGCTTTCAGGACCGGGCGGTCCAATATCCATGCCCATGGACCTGACCCGCCCCCTCCGCTGCGCGCCGATCTGCCACGCGCCCGCCGGCCCCGGCCGCCCGCGCGGCTTCGACCGCGACGCCGCCGCCGCGTCCATGGCGGGCGTATTCCAGCGCCGCGGCTACGAGGGCGCGAGCCTGTCGGAGCTGATCGACGCCGCGGGCCTCGCCAAGTCCAGCTTCTACTGCTGTTTCCAGTCCAAGCGCGGGGCGCTGCTCGCCGCGGTCGAGGCGTATTCGAAGGGGTCCATCGCCCGGCTCGAAGCCGTCGCCGGGGACCGGACCGGCCCCGAAGCCGCCCTCGCCATCCTCTCCGCCGTCGCCCGCGCGCCCATCGCCCAGGGCGGCTGCTTCGCCATCAACGCCGCCGCCGAGCTGGCGGGCGACGACCCCGAGACCGCCGCCGCCCTCTCGGCCCATTTCCGCGCGCTGGAGCGGCTGGTGGCCGCGCGCCTGTCCCCGGAAGACCCCGGGGCGGCGATGCCGAAGGCCGCCGCGCTCATGGCGCTCGCCATCGGCGCGCTGACTCTACGCAAGGCGGGGATGGGCGACGGCGCCGCCGACGACGCGATGGAGGCCGCGGCCGCGCTCCTCTCCACCTGATCCCCCCATCCGCGCGCGCCCGCTGATCCCGGCGCGCGCCCATTTACGGACCGAATGGTCCAGAACCTACAGGAGGCTCCCATGTCCGATCCGAAACTCTTCACCCCGCTCGCCGTCGGCGACATCCAGCTCGCCAATCGCGTGGTGATGGCCCCGCTGACCCGCAACCGCGCCGATCACGCCACCGACGCGCCGACCGAGATGACGGCGACCTATTACGAACAGCGCGCCTCGGCGGGGCTCCTGATCACCGAGGCGAGCCAGATCTCCCCCCAGGGCAAGGGCTACGCCTTCACCCCCGGCATCTACTCGGACGAACAGATCGAGGGCTGGCGCAAGGTGGCCGACGCGGTCCACGCGCGGGGCGGCAAGATCGTGATCCAGCTCTGGCACGTGGGCCGCATCTCCCACAACGTGCTGCAGCCGGGCGGGGCCGACCCGGTGGCGCCCTCGGCGATCAACGCCCATGGCAAGACCTTCGACGGGACCGCTTTCGTCGAAACCCCCACGCCCCGCGCGCTGGAGGCGTCCGAGATCCCCGGCATCGTCGCCGACTACGCCCAGGCCGCGAAGAACGCCATCGCGGCGGGCATGGACGGGGTCGAGATCCACGCCGCCAACGGCTACCTGATCGACCAGTTCATGAAGACCGGCGCCAACGCCCGCACGGATGAATATGGCGGCCCGGTCGAGAACCGCGTGCGCTTCCTGGACGAGGTCGTCGGCGCCGTCGCGGGCGCCATCGGGGCCGGGCGCACCGGCATCCGCATCTCGCCCTTCTCGCCCGCCAACAACATCGACGACGCGAACCCGCAGGAGACGGCGGAGGCCGCCGTGGCGGTGATCGAGAAGCACAAGCTCGCCTACCTGCACATGGTCGAAGGCTCCACCGGCGCGAATCGCGACCTGCCGCCGGAGGCCGACATGGACAAGCTGCGCGGCATGTATTCGGGCGCCTGGATGGTCAACAACCTCTACACCCGCGACATGGCGCTGGAGGCGGTCGAGAGCGGCCGCGCCGACCTCGTGGCCTTCGGCCGCAGCTACATCTCCAACCCCGACCTGGTGGAGCGGCTGAAGGCCGACGCGCCGCTGAACAAGGCGAACTCGGCCACCTTCTATGGCGGCGGGGCCGAGGGCTATATCGACTACCCGGCGCTCGAGACGGCCTCCTGAGCCGCGCCGCGCCGCGCCCCCCGGGCCCCGCCGCCCGGGGGGCGCTTGACGCTTTCTTCACCTCGCCCGCGCATCCTGCGCGGCGGTCGGATCGCTTTCCCGCCGACGCCGTGCATGCCCGTCCGGGACGCGCGCGGGCGCAGGGGAAGGGTCCGCCCGTTCGCATGGATTTCGCACGCACGAGGCCCCGCATGACCCTTCCCGCCGCTCTCAGCCGCCGCGCCGCGGCGCTGCTGGTCGCCGCCCTGTCCGTCTCCGCCCTGTCCGCCCCCCTGCCCGCGCTGGCCGAGGACGCCGTCCTGACCGTCACCGGCGCCGTGGAGGGCGGGAGCCGCAGCTTCACCCTGTCGGAGCTCGAGGCGCTGGGCGAGGAGGAGTACCGGACCGCCACCGTCTGGACCGAGGGCGAGCACAGCTTCACCGGCGTGCCGCTGGGCGCGATCCTCGAGGCCGTGGGCGCCGAGGGCGAGACGCTGCACATGGTCGCCATCAACGACTACGCCGTGACCGTCCCGATCGAGGACGCCGCGCCCGGCGCCGCGCTGATCGCCTACCGGCTCGACGGCAAGACCATGTCGGTGCGCGAGAAGGGGCCGCTCTGGCTGGTCTACCCCTATGACGCCGACAGCAAGTGGCGGGCCGAGGCGGTCTACGCCCGCTCGATCTGGCAGCTGAGCCGCATCGAGGTGAAGCGCTGAGCGCCGCGCGGGGCCGGGAATGTCCTGGGGCGGACGACAGGCGGGGCGTCCCCGCGCAGGCTGGAAAAGCTGGGCGAGCTCGGCCCTCGCGCCCGCGGCGCTGTTCGCCGCGGCGCTCGCCGTCGCGTTGCTGGCGACGGAGCTGAACCGGCGGCTCGACGTCATCCGCAGCGCCCCGGCCGACGACGTGCGCTGGACGCTGCTGCAGCTCGAGGTCGACGTGATCGCCCTGCAATCGGCCTCGGCCGAGGCGGTGGCGGCGGCCGCCCGCGCCCGCGCCGACGCCGCCGAGATCCGCCGCCCCGCGGACCTGGAGACGCTGGCCGAGGCGCCGCAGGTGCCCCAGGCCCTGGCCCAGCTGCGCGGCCGCTTCGACATCCTCTGGAGCCGCGCGGACGTCCTGACCAAGGGCCGCGCCTTCGAGGAGATCCGCAAGGTCGAGAACGTGCATGGCGCGCTCTCGACCATCCGCGGCTTCCTGACCGACATGGTGGTGCACGTGGACGGCGACGACGCGCGGCTGCTCGGCGCGCTCGACGACCTGCATGCCCGCGCGCAGGAGCTGCGCCCCGCCGCCCGCGCCGCCTCGGTCGAGGGGGTCGCCTTCTTCGCCGGGTTCTCGGACCAGCGGCGCGAGGATTTCTCGGACCTTCTGCGCACCACCGGCCTCGCCGCGCTGGGGCTGATCGTGGCCCTGGCCGCCGCCCTGGCCGGGCTGCGCCGGCAGCTGCGCATCTCGGCCGAGCAGGGGCGCGAGGCGGCCGAGACCCGGCGCCGCTTCGCCTCGGCGATCAACGCCTCGCTCGACGCCATCGTGGTGGCCGACGCCTCGGGGCGGATCATGGTCTGGAACCACGCGGCCGAGCAGGTGTTCGGCTATTCGCGCTCCACCGCCGTGGGCGCGAACATGGACGAGCTGATCGTGCCCGCCAACCTGCGCGCCTTCCACCGCCGCGGGATCGAGCGTTACGTGAAGACGGGCGAGCGGCGGCTGATCGGCGCCGGGCGGCAGGAGACGCGGGCCCTGCGCGCCGACGGCTCCGAGGCCCCGGTGGAGATCTCGGTGGCCGCCGCGCATGGCGATGACGGGCCGATCTTCATCAGCTACATCCGCGACATCTCCGAACGGATCGAGGCCGACCGCGCCCTGATGCGCGCGCGCGACGAGGCGATGGCCGCCGACAAGGCCAAGTCCGAGTTCATCGCGGTGATGAGCCACGAGATGCGCACGCCCCTGAACGGCGTGCTCGGCACCCTCGACCTGATGGCGCGCACCGCGCTGACCCCGGTGCAGGACCGGTACCTGAAGACCGCCGTCGCCTCTGGCGAGATCCTGCTGCGCCACGTCAACGACGTGCTCGACATCGCCCGGATCGAGGCGAAGCGCTTCGCGCCCGAACCCGCGCCCTTCCTGCCCGAGGAGCTGCTGGACTCGGTCGCCCTGGTCAGCCGCCCGCTGGTCGAGGGCGGCGGCAACCGCTTCCGCGTGGTGACCGACCTGCCCCCGGGCGCGCTGGTCGGCGACGCGCGGCGGATCCAGCAGGTGCTGATCAACCTGCTGGGCAACGCCGCCAAGTTCACCCGCGGCGGAGAGGTCGCGCTGGAAGCCCACGCGCTCGAACACAGCCGCGACTCGGCCCTGGTGGAATTCGCCGTGCGCGACGACGGCCCCGGCGTGTCCGAGGCCGACCAGGCCCGGATCTTCGACGATTTCGTCACCCTCGACGCTTCCTATGACCGCAAGAGCGGGGGGACCGGCCTCGGCCTGGGCATCTGCCGCCGCCTGATCGAGGCGCTGGGCGGCGAGATCGGCGTCGACAGCCGCCCCGAGGAAGGGGCGCGCTTCTGGATCCGGCTCGACATGGGCCGCGCCTCGGCCGACGCCGCCGTGCCGCTGACCGACGCGCCCGAGCTGGACGCGCCCGGGGGCGCGCCGACCCATGCCGGCGGGCTGCGGGTGCTGGTGGTCGAGGACAACGAGACCAACCGCTTCGTCGCCAACGAGATGCTGAGCGCGCATGGCCACCACGTCTCGCTGGCCGAGGACGGCAAGGCCGGGGTCGAGGCGGCGCAGGAGGCGCGCTACGACCTGATCCTGATGGACATCTCCATGCCCGGCATGGACGGCGTGGCCGCGACCCGCGCGATCCGCGCCCGCGGCGGCCCCTCGGCCGCCGCGCCGATCGTTGGGCTGACCGCCCATGCCCTGCCCGAGGAGCAGGAGCGCTTCCGCGCCGCCGGCATGGACGGCTGCCTGACCAAGCCGCTGCGCATGACCACGCTGGTCAGCGCGCTGGACGGGATGGGCCTGACCCCCGGCGTCCCCGCCCCCGCCCCGGAAGCGGAGGAGGAGGCGGAGCTCGCGGCCTGGGAGGAGGACGAGGACGACGAGGACATGCTCGACCCCGAGGTCCTCGCCGACCTGTCGACCGCGCTGGACGGGCCGGACCTGGCGCAGCTTCTGCGCCGCGCCGCCGCCGACCTGGCCGAGGGCGCGGCCGAGGTGCGGCGCCTGGAGCAGGCGGGCGACGTGATCAATTTCTGCCCCACCGCGCATCGCGTGGCCGGGGCGGCGGCGCTGGTCGGGGGCAAGCGGCTGCACGCCGTGCTCGCCGCCGCCGAGGCCGCCTGCAAGCGCGAGGACCCGGAGACGGCGCGCCGGGCGCTCGAGTGCCTCGAGGAGGTGGTGGCCGCGACCCTGCCCGTGCTGGACGAGATCGCCGCCGGGGCCGAGGCCCAGGCCGAGGCGGAGGCCGCCGCCCCCCCGCCCCCCCGCCAGGCCGGCTGAGCGGCCCGGCGCAAGGCGCCGCGGCGGAGGGCGCCGCGGGGCGCTGCGCCGGGGCGAGGCCCCGGGCGGACGGCGCAGCCCCGCGGCGCCGCTTTCAGCCCGCCCGCTCGGGGAAGGCCGCGGCCAGCGCCTCTTTCGTCGCCGCCACCAGGCCGCGCTCGGTCGCAAGGCCGGTGACCAGCCGCGCCGGGGTCACGTCGAAGCCGTGGTTGCGCGCGGGCGCCCCCTCGGGGGTGATGCGCACCGTCGTCTCCACGCCCTCCGGGGTGACGCCGGGGATGTGGGTCACCTCCTCGGGCGCGCGCTCCTCGATCGGGATCTCGTCGCCCGAGGCGAGGGTGAAGTCGATGGTCGGCGAGGGCAGGCAGACATAGAACGGCACGCCATTGTCCGCCGCCGCCAGCGCCTTCAGGTAGGTGCCGATCTTGTTGCACACGTCGCCATTGGCGGTGGTGCGGTCGGTGCCGACGAAGCAGATGTCCACCTCGCCCCGGCGCATCAGGTGGCCGCCGGAATTGTCCGGGATCACCGCGTGCGGGACGCCGTGGCGCCCCAGCTCCCACGCCGTCAGCGCGGCGCCCTGCAGGCGGGGGCGGGTCTCGTCCACCCAGACATGCAGCGGAATGCCCGCGTCATGCGCCATGTAGATCGGCGCCGTGGCGGTGCCCCAGTCGACGGTGGCGAGCCAGCCGGCGTTGCAATGGGTGAGGATGTTGACCGGCGCGCCGCCTTTCGCCTCGGCGATGGCCTCGATCAGCGGCAGCGCGGCCCGGCCGATGGCCTGGTTGATCTCCACGTCCTCGTCGCAGAGCGCGGCGGCCTCGGCCCAGGCGATCTCCGCCCGGTCCCCCGGGGCCGCCCTGGCCAGCTTCGCGCGCATCCGCTCCAGCGCCCACATCAGGTTGATGGCGGTGGGGCGGGTGGCGCCGAGCTGCTCGACCGCCGCCGCAAGCGCCGCGTCCGAGGGATCGCGCGCCATCTCCAGCGCCACGCCATAGGCGGCGGTGGCGCCGATCAGCGGCGCGCCGCGCACCAGCATGGCGCGGATCGCGTGCGCGGCCTGGCCGATATCCATCAGCCGCACCGTGGTCAGCCGATGCGGCAGGCGGGTCTGGTCGATGATCTCCACCCCCTGCCCCGGGCCGTCGCCCGCGGGCCAGATGGTGCGCATGGGAACGCCGTCCACTTTCACCGGAATGCTCCTTGCAGCCTGCGCCGCCTGGCCGCGACATGCGGGGGGGCGGCGAAAGAAACCCCGCCCCCGGGGCGTCCGGGGGCGGGGCGTTTATCCTGGACATGGGCCGGGGCCTTGCAAGCCCAAGCGGTCAATGCGCGCGCAGCGAGGCCTTGGCGCCCTCGGCTTCCGCGGACGCGGCGGCCGCGGCGGCCTCCGCCTCCTCGTCCCACTCGATGGGCTCGGGCGTGCCGGTCAGGGCCACCTTCAGCACCTCCGCCACGGTCTTGACGGGCACGATCTCCAGCCCCTCCTTCACGTTGTCGGGGATGTCGCGCAGGTCCTTCACGTTCTCATCGGGGATGATCACGGTCTTGATGCCGCCGCGATGGGCCGCGAGCATCTTCTCCTTGAGGCCGCCGATGGGCAGCACGTTGCCGCGCAGCGTCACCTCGCCCGTCATCGCCACGTCCTTGCGCACGGGGATGTCGGTCAGGACCGAGACGATCGAGGTCACCATGGCGATGCCGGCCGAGGGCCCGTCCTTGGGGGTCGCGCCCTCGGGGACGTGGACGTGGATGTCGATCTTCTCGAACACCGGCGGCTTCACGCCGAGCTCGGGCGATTTCGAGCGCACGTAGCTCGAGGCCGCCTCGATCGATTCCTTCATCACGTCGCCCAGCTTGCCGGTGGTCTTCATCCGGCCCTTGCCCGGCAGCTTCAGCGCCTCGATGGACAGCAGGTCGCCCCCGACCTCGGTCCAGGCGAGGCCGGTGGTGACGCCGACCTGGTCGGTCTCCTCCGCCAGCCCGTACTTGAACCGCGGCGCGCCGAGGTAATCCTCGAGCTTCGCCTCGTCCACGGTGACCTTCTCCAGCCCGTCCTTGACGATCTCGGTGATCGCCTTGCGGCACAGCTTGGCCAGCTCGCGCTCCAGGTTCCGCACGCCCGCCTCGCGGGTGTAGCGGCGCACGATGGTCTGCAGCGCCTCGGGCGTCAGCTCGAACTCGCCCTTCTTCAGGCCATGCGCCTTCTCCTGCTTGGGCAGCAGGTGACGGCGCGCGATCTCGGCCTTCTCATCCTCGGTGTAGCCGGAGATCGCGATGATCTCCATGCGGTCCAGCAGCGGCCGGGGCATGTTGTAGCTGTTGGCCGTGGTGAAGAAGAGGACGTTGCTGAGGTCGTACTCGACCTCGAGATAGTGGTCCGCGAAGGTCGCGTTCTGCTCGGGGTCCAGAACTTCAAGCATCGCCGAGGCGGGATCGCCGCGGAAATCCTGGCCCATCTTGTCGATTTCATCGAGCAGGACGAGCGGGTTGATCGTCTTGGCCTTCTTCATCGACTGGATGATCTTGCCGGGCATGGAGCCGATATAGGTCCGGCGGTGGCCGCGGATCTCCGCCTCGTCCCGGACGCCGCCGAGCGAGATGCGGATGAACTCACGCCCCGTCGCCTTGGCGACCGACTTGCCGAGCGAGGTCTTGCCGACGCCCGGCGGGCCGACGAGGCAGATGATCGGCCCCTTCAGCTTCGACGAGCGCGCCTGCACCGCGAGGTATTCGACGATGCGTTCCTTGACCTTCTCGAGCCCGAAATGGTCGTCGTCGAGCACCTTCTGCGCGAGGTTCAGGTCCTTCTTGACGCGCGACCGCTTCGACCACGGGATCGCGGTGATCCAGTCGAGATAGTTGCGCACCACCGTCGCCTCGGCCGACATCGGGGCCATCTGGCGCAGTTTCTTGAGCTCCTGGATCGCCTTGTCGCGCGCGTCTTTGGGAAGCTTCGCCTTGGCGATCTTCTCCTCGTATTCCGCGCTCTCGTCCCGGCCGTCCTCGCCTTCGCCAAGTTCACGCTGAATGGCCTTCATCTGCTCATTCAGGTAATACTCGCGCTGCGTCTTCTCCATCTGGGTCTTGACGCGGGACTTGATCTTCTTCTCGACGTTGAGGACCGAGATCTCGCCCTGCATCAGGGCGTAGATCCGCTCCAGCCGCGTCTCGACCGACAGGGTCTCGAGCAGCGACTGCTTCTCGTCGAGCTTGACGCCGAGATGCCCGGCGATGGCGTCGGCCAGGCGCGCCGGGTCCTCGATGTCCGCGATGGCGCTCAGCGCATCATCCGAGACGTTCTTGTTGAGGTTCACGTAGCGCTCGAACTCGTCGCCGATCGAGCGGGTCAGCGCCTCGACCGCCGCCGGGTCGCCCAGCTCTTCCTCGAGCAGCTCGGCCGTCGCTTCGAAATACTCGTCCTCGCGCGTCCACTCGGTGATGCGCGCGCGGCCGGCGCCCTTGACCAGCACCTTCACGGTACCGTCGGGGAGTTTGAGCAGCTGCAGCACGTCGGCGATCACGCCCACGGCGTGCACGTCCTCGGGGCCCGGATCGTCGAGGCCCGGGTCCTTCTGGCTGGCCAGCATGATCTGGCGGTCGGTGTTCATCACCTCTTCGAGCGCGCGCACGGACTTGTCGCGCCCGACGAAGAGGGGCACGGCCATGTGCGGGAACACCACGATGTCGCGCAGCGGCAGGACCGGGAGGGTCGGCCGGGCGGAGGTGTCGGCGTCGGTCATAAGCAATTCCCTTTCAGCAAGGCCCCATGCCCCCTTTCAGGCGGGCGGCGCGGGGCCTCCACGGGGTGTCGGTTCCCATCAACTTGTACCCCGGACCGGCGGGTTTCAAGGCCGCGCGCCTGCTCCCTTGGTCCAGATTTTGCGCCCGACCCCGCGCGGCGCCCGAAATGTCGGCCCGGGCGGCCGACGGGCGGGGCGCGGAATCGAACGGGGCGGCGCAGCCTGGGCCGCGCCGCCCCGGATCATGGGCGCAAGCGTGTCTCGCGCGCGGCGGATCAGGAGGCGCTGGCCCCCGCCTCCTCGCGCTTCTGCTCGGCATAGATCAGCAGCGGCTTGGCGTCGCCGAGCACGGCGTCGTCCTTGACCACGACCTCCTGGATCGACTCGTCGCCCGGCAGCTCGAACATGGTGTCGAGCAGCACGTTCTCGAGGATCGAGCGCAGGCCGCGGGCGCCGGTCTTGCGCTCGATCGCCTTCTGCGCCACGGCCTTCAGCGCCTCGTCGGTGAAGGTCAGCTTCACCTCCTCCATGTCGAAGAGGCGGGCGTACTGCTTGACCAGGGCGTTCTTCGGCTCGGTCAGGATGGTCACCAGCGCGTCCTCGTCGAGGTCGCGCAGCGTGGCGACCACGGGCAGACGGCCGACGAATTCCGGGATCAGGCCGAATTTCAGCAGGTCCTCGGGCTCCAGCGCCTCCAGCAGGTCGCCGATGCCGCGGTCGTCTTCATGCTTCACGTCGGCGCCGAAGCCGATGGCCGACCCCTTGCCGCGCTGGGCGATGATGCGGTCGAGCCCGGCGAAGGCGCCGCCGCAGATGAAGAGGATGTTGGTGGTGTCGACCTGCAGGAATTCCTGCTGCGGATGCTTGCGCCCGCCCTGCGGCGGCACGGAGGCGACGGTGCCTTCCATGATCTTCAGCAGCGCCTGCTGCACGCCCTCGCCCGACACGTCGCGGGTGATCGAGGGGTTGTCCGACTTGCGGCTGATCTTGTCGACCTCGTCGATATAGACGATGCCGCGCTGCGCCCGCTCGACATTGTAGTCGGCGGCCTGGAGCAGCTTGAGGATGATGTTCTCGACATCCTCGCCGACATAGCCCGCCTCGGTCAGCGTGGTGGCGTCGGCCATGGTGAAGGGCACGTCGAGGATGCGGGCGAGCGTCTGCGCGAGCAGCGTCTTGCCGCAGCCGGTCGGGCCGATCAGCAGGATGTTGGATTTGGCCAGCTCCACGTCCGTCTGCTTGGCGGCGTGGTTCAGGCGCTTGTAGTGGTTGTGCACGGCCACCGAGAGCACGCGCTTCGCGCGCGCCTGCCCGATGACGTAATCGTCGAGCACGCCGCAAATCTCCTGCGGGGTCGGCACGCCGTCGGAGGACTTCACCAGCGAGGACTTCGTCTCCTCCCGGATGATGTCCATGCACAGCTCGACGCACTCATCGCAGATGAACACGGTGGGGCCCGCGATCAGCTTGCGCACCTCGTGCTGGCTCTTCCCGCAGAAAGAGCAGTAGAGGGTGTTCTTGCTGTCCGATCCGGTCGTTTTGGTCATTCGCGTCTCCCGCCGCGGCAGGGCATGGGGGGTCACTATTGGACGAGAGGTCTTAACGAACCCTTCCGTCCGCGCGACCCGAATCCGCCGCATGTGTCAATCGTAGGCTCCACAGCGGCGGGTGCAAGTCGCATCTGGCGTCGCGGAGCCTGCGCGCCCCCAACCTTTGAAGGGGGCCGCGCGCTGCGGCAAGGGGCCTCGGCGGGGATTCACCCTGATCGCCTTCGGCCGGGAAAAGGACGAGGGGGCGGCCGCAGCCGGCGCCCCCTCGCGTCATCGTCGTGGCCTTGCGCCGAGGGGCGGCGCGTCAGCTGTCGCCGTCGGTCGGAACCCGGTGGGACACGATCTCGTCGATCAGGCCCCAGTCCTTCGCGGTCTGCGGCGACATGAAGTTGTCGCGCTCCAGCGCCGCCTCGACGGTGTCGTAGTCCTGGCCGGTATGCGTCACGTAGATCTCGTTCAGGCGCTTCTTCAGCGCCTCCGTCTCGCGCGCGTGGATCAGGATGTCGGTGGCCTGGCCCTGGTAGCCGCCCGAGGGCTGGTGGACCATGATGCGGGAGTTCGGCAGCGAGTAGCGCTGGCCCTTGGCGCCCGCGGTCAGCAGCAGCGAGCCCATGGAGGCGGCCTGGCCGACGCAGAGCGTGGCGACGTCGGGGCGGATGTACTGCATCGTGTCGTAGATCGACAGGCCCGAGGTGACGACGCCGCCCGGGCTGTTGATGTACATGAAGATTTCTTTCTTCGGGTTCTCGGCCTCGAGGAACAGCAGCTGCGCCACGATCAGGGTGGACATGCCGTCATGGACGGGGCCGGAGACGAAGATGATCCGCTCCTTCAGGAGGCGGGAGAAGATGTCGTAGGCGCGCTCGCCCCGCGCGGTCTGTTCGACGACCATCGGGACGAGGGTGTTCATGTAGTGCTCGACGGGATCGTGCATGGCGTGCGCCTCTTCTTCGCGCCCGCGCCGCGGTCTGGGCCGGGTCGCGGATATTCTGGTCGGCCGCCGGGGCGGCCCCTGTCGGGTCGGGGCGTCCCTGCCCCGGTCGGAGGCGGGACGGGATGTCCTTCCGGGGCCCGCGAACGGGTCCGTCCCCAAATGAGTAGGGCTTCCCGTCAGGGGCTTCAAGGGACCGCGCGCAAGACGGGGCGGCGACGCGGGCGCGCGCGGCCCCGGGACGCGGGGGGCCGTAAACCCGGCGGCAACCATTCGCCCCCCGTCCCGCGCGCGCCGAGTCGCACACGCAAACGTGAGGCCTTCGAACGCGAACCGCCCGCCGCGCGGGGGCGCGGCGGGCGGCGATGTCTGCCTGCGGGCCCGGGGGCCCGCGGCGCCGGATCAGGCGTCGGCGGTCTCGCCCTCGGCGGCCTTCGAGTCCTCGTCCAGGGCCTCGAGGCGCTTCTGCAGCTCGTCCTTGGTGATGGTCTCGTCGGTCATGTCCACCAGCTCGAGGATGTAGTCGACGACCTTCTCCTCGAACAGCGGGGCGCGGAACTGCTGCAGCGCCTGCGGGTTGTTCTGGATGAACTCGAAGAACTGGCGCTCCTGGCCCGGGTACTTGCGGGCCTCGGCGAAGACGGCCTGCTGCAGCTCCTGCTCGGAGACCTCGATCTCCTGCTTCTGGCCGATCTCGGCCAGCAGCAGGCCAAGGCGCACGCGGCGCTCGGCGAGCGAGTTGTGCTCGTCGGTCGGCTCGATCTCCGGGTGGTCATGGCCGTGCACGTCCGGGTTCTCGTCGTGCCACAGCTGGTGGGCGATCTGCTTCGCCTCCATCTCGACCAGGGTCGGGGGCAGGTCGAACTTGACCGCCGCGTCGATGGCGTCGAGCAGGTCGCGCTTGATCAGGGTGCGCGCGGCGCCCTTGTACTCGGCCTCGAGGCGCTCGGTGACCTGCTTCTTCAGGTCCTCGAGGTTCTCGGCGCCGAATTTCTGCGCCAGCTCGTCGTCGATCTCGGCCTTGGCCGGGGCCTTCACGCCCTTCACGGTGACCGAGAAGACCGCGTCCTTGCCCGCGAGGTGCTCCGCGCCGTACTCGGCCGGGAAGGTCACGTTCACGTCCTTCTCGTCACCCGTCGACACGCCGACCAGCTGGTCCTCGAAGCCCGGGATGAAGGAGTTGGAGCCGAGCTCGAGCGGGTAGTCCTCGGCCGAGCCGCCCTCGAAGGCCTCGCCGTCCACTTTGCCGACGAAGTCGATCACGACCTGGTCGCCGGTCTCGGCGGCGCCGTCCTTGTCGGCGAAGGTCTTGGCGTTCTCGGCCAGGTTGCCCAGCGCCTCGTTCACGTCCTCATCGGCCACGGCGGCGACGGGGCGGGTCAGCTTGATCGCCGCGAAGTCGGCCTCGGGCACGTCGGGGAGCTTCTCGTAGGAGACCTCGACCACCAGGTCCTGGCCTTCCTTGAAGTCCTCGTTGGCGATCTTCACGTCGGGCTGCAGCGCCGGGCGGTCGCCGGTCTGCTCGAAATGCGCGCGCACGGCGCCGTCGACCGACTCCTGCAGCACTTCGCCCAGCAGCGACTGGCCGAACATCTTGCGCAGCAGCGGCAGCGGGGCCTTGCCCTTGCGGAAGCCCTTCATCTGCACGTCGGCGCGCGCGGCCTCGAGCTTCTCGGTCATCTTGGCTTCCAGCGCGTCCGCCGGCAGCGTCATGGTGTAGCCGCGCTTGAGGCCGTCGGAAGTGGTTTCGGTGACCTGCATGCTCATCCTCGCGTCGTCATATGTCCCGATGTGGCCACGGGCTTGATGGTGGTGCGGGCGAAGGGACTCGAACCCCCACGCCTTGCGGCACGAGAACCTAAATCTCGCGTGTCTACCAGTTCCACCACGCCCGCATGGCCGGGCCCGGAGCTGTCCGAACCGCGATCGCGGGACGGTTTCCGGGCCGGAATTCGCGCGCTTCCTAGCAGGGCGGACGCGAGGGCGCGAGTCGAAAAATGCACGGTCAGGGGGGCGGATTCGCAAAAATCCGCCCGCCCCGGCGCGACGGGGCCGGAACGGCGCGCGGATGCTGCGGCGCAGCGCGCCCCGCCCGCCCCTGCGCCGCCCCGGCCCGCCCCGCGTCGTCAGCGGGCGAGGACGCGCGGGATCATCTCGGGCAGGTCCTCGGCCACCAGGCCGGGGCCGAAGGCGCGCGCCGCCTCGGCATGGAGCCATGCGCCCCGGCAGGCCGCGTCATGGGGCGCCGCGCCGCGCGCCAGCAACGCGGCGATGATCCCGGCCAGAACGTCCCCCGCCCCCGCGGTCCCCAGCCAGGGCGCGGCGCGCTCATAGGTGGCGGCATGGACCGAGGCCCGGGTCGCGTCGCCCCCGCGGTGAGTCGCCACCACCGTGTCCGGGCCCTTGAGCAGCACCGTGCAGCCCGCCCGCCGCGCCGCCGCCCGCGCCGCGTCCACGCGGCTGAAGGCCGGGCCCGCGTCGGGCGCGGCCTCGTAACGCTCGGCGATGTCGGGGAAGAGGCGCCGGAACTCGCCCCAGTGCGGGGTCAGCACGCAGCCGGGATGCAGCAGGTCGAACAAAGCCCCCGGCCCGTCGCGCCAGGCGGTCAGCGCGTCGGCGTCCACCACGGCGGCCCGCCCGGCCTTCAGCGCCACCGCGGCCAGCGCCTTCAGCCGCGCCTTGGCGTCGCCGGTGGCCCCGAGACCCATGCCGAGGGCGATGGCGTTGATCCGCGGATCCTCGAGGATCTCCGACAGGTCCTCGGCGTCCTTGCAGCGGCGCAGCATCACCGCGTCGAGCCGCGACGCGTTCTCGATCAACGCGGAAGGCGGCGGCGCGACGGTCACCAGCCCCGCCCCGGTGCGCAAGGCCGCGCGGGCGGCGAGGCGCGCCGCCCCCCCCTTGCCCACGCCCCCCGCCAGCACCAGCGCGTGACCGTGGTCGTACTTGTGCTGGTGGGGCAGCTTGGCGAAGGCGGCGGGCAGCAGCGGGTCCTCCGCCGCCGACAGCACGCCGTCCTCCTCCGGCGGCGGGGCGGCGAGGCCGATATCCGCCACCGCCAGCGCGCCGCAGACGGCCGGCCCCTCGGCCAGGTGATGCCCGAGCTTCGGCCCGTGGAAGCTGACCGCCAGGTCCGCCCGCAGCGCGAGCCCGCCCAGCGCCCGCCCCGAGTCGGCGCAAAGCCCCGAGGGAATGTCGACCGAAAGGACGAAGGGCCGGGCGCCGGGGCCGATGGCGTTCAGCGCCTCGACCAGCGCCGCCGCCTCGCCCGACAGCGGCCGCCCGAGCCCGGTGCCGAACAGCGCGTCGATCACCGCGGTGCGCGCCATGCTCCCGTGCGAGATCTCTCGCAGCGCCCCCCGCGCGGCGCCGAGCGGGACCGCGACGCCCCCGCCTTCGACCCAGGCCGCCCGGTTGGCGGCGGCGTCGGGGGCGGCGGGCGAGTCGGTCATCTCGAACACCTCCGTCATCACGCCCCGCGCGGCCAGCATCCGCGCCGCCGCATAGCCGTCGCCGCCATTGTTCCCCGGCCCGCACAGCACCAGCGCGCGGGCGATTCCCGCCGGGACCTGCGCCGCGACGCCGGCCGCCGCGCGCTCCATCAATTCAAGGCCCGAGACGGCGCCGGACTCGATCTCCGCGCCCTCGATCGCGCGCATCCGCGCCGCGCTCAGAAGCTCCATTCGCGCCTCTCCTTTCATCCATCACGCGCCCTGATTTTGAGCATGCTGCACAAAAAACAGGCTATAATCCGGGAATCGACGACGCCGATCGTCGCCCCCGATGCGGCCACCATTGAAATGCCACGGGCGGCGTGTTTGGCATACACCCTGCAAGGACAGACGCAGGCCGCCCCCACGGGCGCGAGCCGCGCACAGACACGACGGGAGCCGACCGCTCATGAAGAAGATCGAGGCCATCATCAAGCCGTTCAAGCTCGACGAGGTGAAGGAGGCCCTGCAGGAACTGGGCGTCCAGGGCCTGAGCGTGATCGAGGCCAAGGGGTTCGGGCGCCAGAAGGGTCATACCGAGCTCTACCGCGGCGCCGAATACGTCGTGGACTTCCTGCCGAAGATGAAGATCGAGGTGGTCATCGACGACGACCAGGTCGAGGGCGCGGTCGAGGCCATCGTCGGCGCCGCTCGCACCGGCAAGATCGGCGACGGCAAGATCTTCGTGACCAATGTCGAGCAGGCGATCCGCATCCGCACCGGCGAGGACGGCCCCGAGGCGCTCTGACGCCTTCCCCGTTCCCGCCTGAACCCACAAGGTCCTGACCGCGCCGCGCCGGACGGGACCCGCCGCCAGAGAAGCGCGCGCACACCTACCAGAGAGGACAGCCGAATGAGCGATTTCGCATCCGTGCTCAAACTGATGAAAGACGAAGAGGTCGAGTACCTGGACCTGCGCTTCGTCGACCCCCGTGGCCGCCTGCAGCACGTCACCGTCATCGCCGACATCGTCGATGAGGACTTCTTCGAGGACGGCTTCATGTTCGACGGCTCGTCGATCGCCGGCTGGAAGTCGATCGACAAGTCGGACATGAAGCTGGTCTTCGATCCGGAATCGGTCTACCTGGACCCGTTCTACGCGGACAAGACGCTCTGCATCCACTGCTCGGTGGTCGAGCCCGACACCGGCGAGCTCTATGACCGCGACCCGCGCGGCACCGCGATCAAGGCCGAGGCTTACCTGAAGTCCTCCGGCATCGGCGACGCGTCGTTCTGGGGCCCCGAGGCCGAGTTCTTCCTGTTCGACAACGTCAAGTTCTCGAACACCATGAACAAGGTGTCCTTCGAGGTCGACGCGGCCGACGCCGCGTGGAACACCGACGCCGACTTCGAGATGGGCAACATGGGCCATCGTCCGGGCGTCAAGGGCGGCTACTTCCCGGTCAACCCGACCGACGCGGCCCAGGACCTGCGCGCCGAGATGCTCTCGACCATGAAGCGCATCGGCATGAAGGTCGACAAGCACCACCACGAGGTGGCGTCCTGCCAGCACGAGCTGGGCATGATCTTCGGCACGCTGACCGAGCAGGCCGACAACCTGCTGAAGTACAAGTACATCATCCACAACGTCGCGCATGCCTACGGCAAGTCGGCCACCTTCATGCCCAAGCCGATCGCCGGCGACAACGGCACCGGCATGCACGTGAACCAGTCGATCTACAAGGACGGCAAGCCGCTGTTCGCGGGCGGCAAATACGCCGACCTGTCGGATGAGGCGCTGTGGTACATCGGCGGCATCCTGAAGCACGCCAAGTCGCTGAACGCCTTCACCAACCCGTCGACCAACTCCTACAAGCGCCTGATCCCGGGCTTCGAGGCCCCCGTGCTCCTCGCCTACTCGGCGTCGAACCGCTCCGCCTCGATCCGCATCCCGTGGACCGACTCGCCCAAAGCCAAGCGCGTCGAGACCCGCTTCCCGGATCCGGCGGCGAACCCCTACCTGGCGTTCTCGGCCCTGCTGATGGCCGGCCTCGACGGCATCGAGAACAAGATCGATCCGGGCGAAGCGGCCGACAAGGACCTCTACGACCTGCCCCCCGAGGAGCTGGCCGGCATCCCCACCGTCTGCGGCTCGCTGCGCGAGGCCCTGCAGGCGCTGGAGGCCGACCACGAGTACCTCCTGAAGGGCGGCGTGTTCACGAAGGGCCAGCTCGAGGGCTACATGGAGCTCAAGTGGGAAGAAGTGTACGCGTTCGAACACGCGCCGCACCCGGTCGAGTACCAGATGTACTACTCCTGCTGATTTTCAGCGGACGCGTGGAAATTGGGAAGGGCGGCCGAGAGGCCGCCCTTTCTTTCTAGGTCTAGGTGCTTTGCCACTATGGCTTTGCGACGGGCCTTAACTCGAACTGGCTTCGCCGTCCGCATCCCCTACAGGCCCAGCCCCGAGCATCCGCCACTTCATCCAACCAGATAGTCGCGACTTCCGTGCAATCGCTATGCGCGCACTCAAAATGCATGAAGTGGGCAAAAAGCTGGTCGCCTCCCTCGTCAGCAGACCATTTGAGCGTGTATGGAGCGTGACAGCGATCACAGAACACTGAAAACTCACCGCTTCCAGCAATCGGCCGCTTGAAGCGGTTAAGGTGACCGCAGCGCGCGCAATCTCGCTCGTAAACCGATACTGCGACCAGCCCCCAGTTGGGCGACAACAGCACGGCATCTGCCACGGACAGGGCATCTTCAACATACTGACGGATGCTCTCGAGATTTACTGGCTTTAGCGCCCGTCGCCCCGTCGCGCGCTCTGGTGGAGGTACGTGCAAGATTGAACCAAAGCGGTCGTAGGTCTTTTTGAGGTCATTCAGAACCAACGCACGCTCCTCGAAGACGTGTGTTGCCGATCTGGTGCGTAGTCTCATTGTTGCACCTGAGCCTCCCAACGCAGGCGACAGGTCCATTAGAGCTCGCAGGACACGACGTGGCTGCCAATCCGGTATTTGCTCCAAATCCGGAAGCGCGTCGTATGCCGTTGCTAGCCGCTGGCTTGCCATCGCTTCGAGGGCCATCCGCGCATATAGCGCCGCTAAGAGGTGATCAGGTTCATCGCCCTGCGCGAGACATGCGCGCGCCCTTGACACGGCCTCCCGTGCTTGTTGGCGGTACGCGCCTGCCAGCTCCTCAAACGCTCGCCTCACCCCCGCGCCGCCTCCCCGAACGCCCCATAAATCTTCACGCTCACCGGGTCCCGGTCCGCGTTCCACTCGCAGTGCCACTGCACGCCCATCGCAAAACCCTTCGCGCCCGCGATCACCAGCGCCTCCGCCGTGCCGTCCTCGGCCCGGCCCTCGATCCGCACCCGGTCCCCGGCGTCGATCACCCCCTGGCCGTGGAGCGTGTTGGTCATGATCTCCGTCGCGCCCATCAGCTTCGCGAACGCCCCGCCCTCGGACAGGATCACCTTGTGGCGGATGGCGAATTTCTCCTCGAGCGTGCCGTCGGGGGGCATGCGGTGGTTCATGCGGCCCGGAAGCTCGCGGATCTCGGGGTGGAGCGTGCTGCCATAGGCCACCGCCATCTCCTGGAAGCCGCGGCAGATGCCCAGCACCGGCTTGCCCGCGTCCACCGCGCCGCGGATCACCTCCAGCGCCACCGCGTCGCGGTCGAGGTTGAAGGGCCCGTGGGCCTCCGTCTCCTCGTGGCCATAGAAGGACGGGTGCACGTTGGGCCGCCCGCCGGTGAACACGAAGCCGTCGAAGGCGCTCACCAGCTCGGCGGCATCGGCGATCCCGGGCAGCGCCGCGAACATCACCGGCAGGCAGTCCGCCGCCTCGGCCACCGCCCGCATGTTGGTCTCGCCCACCGCCTGCACGGGGTACTGGTCGTTGATGAGCGAGGCGTTGCCGATCACGGCGATGACGGGGCGATGCATGAGCGTGGCGGCCTTTCATGTACGTGGCGGCGCAGCATAAATCCGGAGCGCGGCCGGGTGCAAACCCGGATCCGTTTCGCGCTTGATCCATCTCAAGGACCGGGCGCGAGTCGGGGCGTATTGCTGTCAGGCAAACAGGAGGAAACCCATGTCCCACACCCCGCACGCGCTCGCCGACCAGCTGCCCGACCAGGCCGAGGCCATCTCCGCCCGCAAGCAGTCCGATCCGCATTTCGCGCGCCTCGCCGATGAATATCACGAGCTGAACCGTGAGATTCACCGCGGCGAGACCAATGTCGAACCGATGGACGACATGCACCTGGAGGAGCTGAAGAAGAAGCGGCTGGCGCTGCTCGACCAGATCAAGGGCATGCTCGAGGCCGCCTGAGGTCGACAGCCCCCTTCGCCGCCCGCGCCCACTCGCCCCCCTGCGGGGCGCGGGCGAGGGCGGCGACAGGCCCGCCGCCCCGATGTTTCCCCAGGGGGTCGGGCGGGCCTCTTCCGCGGCCGGATCCGCGCAGTGCATCGGTCTCCCTGCCGGCGCCCTGCGCGGCCCGGCCGCACTACGTTTCGGGGCGGCCCCGGCGCACCGGAGAGACCCCGTGTCCACCATCGTCCACGTCCCTGCAGCGCGGATACGCAGCCGCTCGGGGTGTTCTCGGAGCCGCGCCGCGCGGTCGACCACGCCGTCGCGCGCGGGATCAGCGCCGGCGTCGCCGATTATCGCCTCGATGTCGGCAATATAGAGCGGCACGCCGAGGACGGCATCCGCCTGCCCAGGGCGCAGACCGGCGGCCCGTCCTGGATCGAACGCTTCGCGTCGGAACACGCGCGAATGGTCGAGATCGACGCCGAAGAAGACCGCGTGATCTGTTGGCGGATGCCCGGCCTGACCGGCAGCGCAGGCTTCACCTTCGATGGGCGCGCCGCTATGGGTCCGCGACTGACGCCCCCCGCCCCCAGAAACGCCCACCTGAAACGACAGCGCCCGCGCGCCGGTCCTGCGGCGCGCGGGCGGGTGGGTGGGGCGCCGCCGCGGGGGCGGCGCGCGGGCGCGGGCGACGTACCGTCCCCCGCCTGGCCTCAGCCGGTGACGCCGGCCAGGCCCGCGGCCTCGATCCCGGCGACGCAGGCCGCCTCGTCATTGTCCGAGGAATCCCCCGAGATGCCGACCGCGCCGATCACCGCGCCGCCCGCATCCTTGACCAGCACGCCGCCCGGCACCGGCACCAGCTTGCCGTCGAAGGCGGCGCCCGCGGCGGCGATGAAATAAGCCTGCTGTTCCGCCCGGTTCATCAGCGCGCGAGAGCCCATGCCCAGCATCACCGCGCCATAAGCCTTGCCCGACGCGATCTGGAACCGGCCCGGGGAGGCGCCGTCCTGCCGCTCATACGCCACCAGGTGGCCGCCCGCGTCCAGCACCGCCACGGCCAGCGGGTTCATCCCCGCCTCGGCGCCCTTGGCCAGCGCGCCGTCGATGATCTTGCGGGCCTCGCCCTGGGAAATGTTCGACATCTCTCGTCTCCTTGTCTCGGTCCTGCGAAGGCGCCGGGCCGCTCAGGCCGCTTTCGCCTTCAGCGCCAGGCGGTGCTTGTGCAGCAGCGGCTCGGTATAGCCCGAGGGCTGCGCATGCCCCTCCATCACCAGCGCCACGGCGGCCTTGAACGCCTCGCCGTCGAAACCGGGCGCCATGGGGGTGTAGGCGGCGTCCCCGGCGTTCTGGCGGTCGACCACGGCGGCCATCTTCTTCATGACCTCCATGACCTGTTCCTCGGTCACCACGTCATGATGCAGCCAGTTCGCCATGTGCTGCGAGGAGATGCGGCAGGTCGCGCGGTCCTCCATCAGGCCCACGTCGTTGATGTCCGGCACCTTGGAACAACCGACGCCCTGGTCCACCCAGCGCACGACATAGCCCAGGATCCCCTGCGCGTTGTTCTCCAGCTCGGCCTGGATCTCGTCTTCGGACCAGTTCGCCCCGCGCGCCAGCGGCACGGTCAGGATGTCGTCCAGCGAGGCGCGGCGCCCGCCCGCGACCAGCTCGGCCTGCCGGGCCAGCACGTCGACCTTGTGGTAATGCGTGGCGTGCAGCGTCGCCGCGGTCGGCGAGGGCACCCAGGCGCAGTTGGCGCCCGATTTCGGGTGGCCGATCTTCGCCTCGAGCATGTCCGCCATCAGGTCCGGCATCGCCCACATGCCCTTGCCGATCTGCGCCTTGCCCTGAAGGCCGCAGGCGAGCCCGGTGTCGACGTTCCAGTCCTCATAGGCCGAGATCCAGGGCTGGGCCTTCATGTCCGCCTTGCGGATCATCGGCCCCGCCTCCATCGAGGTGTGGATTTCATCGCCCGTGCGGTCGAGGAAGCCGGTGTTGATGAACACCACCCGCGATTTCGCCGCCCGGATGCATTCCTTGAGGTTCACCGTCGTCCGGCGCTCCTCGTCCATGATGCCCATCTTGACGGTGTTGCGCTTCAGGCCCAGCGCGTCCTCGACCTTGTCGAAGACGGCCGAGACATGCGCGACCTCTTCCGGCCCGTGCATCTTGGGGTTCACGGTGTAGATCGAGCCGGCGCGCGAGTTCGCCCCCCGCCCCGGCGCGCCCTTGTCATGCATGGCGCAGAGGACGGTGATCATGGCGTCGAGCTGCTCTTCCTGGATCTCGCGCCCCTCCTGGTCCAGCACCGCGGGGTTGGTCATCAGCAGGCCCACGTTGCGCGCCAGCATCAGCGCGCGGCCATGCAGCGCGATCTCGCCCTCTGCCGTCATGCAGGTGCGGTCGGCGTTGAGGGTGCGGGTGAAGGTCTTGCCGCCCTTCTCCACGCTCTCCGCCAGGTCGCCCTTCATCAGGCCGAGCCAGTTGCGATAGGCCAGCACCTTGTCCTCCGCATCCACCGCGGCGACGGAGTCCTCGAAATCCATGATCGCCGAGACGGCGGATTCCAGCACCACGTCCGCGACCCCCGCCGGGTCGTCGCGGCCGATCGGGCTTTCGCGGTTCACCACGATGATCGCGTGCAGGCCGTTGTTCTTCAGCACGATCTCGGACGGGGAGCCCGCATCGCCGTTCCAGCCCACGAAGCGGGTCGGATCGGCCAGACCGGTCTCGCCGCCCTCGCGGTCGATGCAGAACAGCACGCCGCCGCGGACCTCGTAGCGCTTGATGTCGGCATGCGAGCCCCCGGCCAGCGGCGCCGCCGCATCGAGGAAGCCCTTGGCCCACTGGATCACCTTCGCGCCATGCTCGGGCGAATAGCCGCCCGCGGGGGCCTGCCCCAGGGCGTCGGTGCCGTAGAGCGCGTCATAGAGCGAGCCCCAGCGCGCATTGGCGGCGTTGAGCGCGTAGCGCGCGTTCATCACCGGCACCACCAGCTGCGGCCCGGGCAGCGTGGCGATCTCGGGGTCCACATCGGCGGTCTCGACGCTGAAATCGGGGCCTTCCGGCAGCAGGTAGCCGATCTCCTCCAGGTGCGCGCGATAAGCGGCGGCGTCCCAGTCCTTGTCCCGGTTCTCCCGGTGCCAGGCGTCGAGATCGGCCTGGATCTCGTCCCGCTTCGCCAGCAGCGCGCGGTTCTTCGGCCCCATCTCGGCCGCGAGGCCCGCAAGCCCCGCCCAGAAGGCGTCCGAGGACACGCCGGTCCCCGGCAGCGCCTCGGTTTCGATGAAAGCGTGCAGCTCGCGCGCGACCTGAAGGCCGGCGACCTCGATGCGGTCGGTCATGGGGCGCCCCTCGTGGCTATGGGTGTGCTTTGGGAAAACGGCCCGCGCGCGGCGCGGCGGACCCTTTCGCTTGGTCTCGAACATAGGGCGCGGGGCGGCAGGCTCCATCAAAATGATTTTCGTTTTCACAAGATGGAAATCGCCCGACGCCTTGCGCAATGATCGAACGGGGATAAGTTCCCGGTAACCGAAAATGACGCAGGACTGCCCGCATGCGCACCGACACCGCCCGCACCGTCAAACTCGCCGAGTACACGCCCCCCGCCTGGATCGCGGAGACGGTGCGGCTGGAGTTCGACCTGGCCCCGACGGCGACCCGCGTGCTGGCGCGCATCCGCTTCCGCAAGGGGACGGGCGGCAAGCTGCGCCTGGACGGCGAGGCGCTGGCGCTCAAATCGGCCTTCGTGGACGGCGAGGACGTGCGCAAGCGGCTGGAGATCGACGGCGAGGGGCTGACCCTGTCCGGCCCCCTGCCCGACGAATTCACCTGGGAGGCCGAGGTCGAGATCGCGCCCGAGGGGAACACCGCGCTCGAAGGCCTGTACCTTTCGAACGGCATGTACTGCACCCAGTGCGAGGCCGAGGGCTTCCGCAAGATCACCTATTTCCCCGACCGCCCCGACGTGATGGCCACCTACGAGGTGCGGATCGAGGCGCCGAAATCCCTGCCCGTGCTGCTCTCGAACGGGGAGAAGATCGACGAGGGCGCGCTTGAAGGCGACCGCCATTTCGCCGAGTGGCGGGACCCCTGGCCCAAGCCCTCTTACCTGTTCGCGCTGGTGGCAGGCGATCTCGTCTCCCATGACGACCAGTTCGTGACCGAGAGCGGCCGCGAGGTGGAGCTGAAGATCTTCGTGCGCCCCGGCGACGAGGACCGCTGCGCCTATGCCATGGACGCGCTGAAACGCTCGATGCGCTGGGATGAGCGGGTGTATGGCCGCGAATACGACCTCTCGATCTTCATGATCGTCGCCGTCGACGACTTCAACATGGGCGCGATGGAGAACAAGGGGCTGAACATCTTCAACTCCAAATACGTTCTCGCATCGCCCGAGACCGCGACCGACCGCGACTACGCACTGATCGAGGGGATCATCGCGCACGAATATTTCCACAACTGGACCGGCAACCGCATCACCTGCCGCGACTGGTTCCAGCTGTGCCTGAAGGAAGGGCTGACGGTTTACCGCGACCAGCAGTTCAGCGCCGACGCGCGCTCCCACGCCGTGCAGCGGATCGAGGACGTCGCCCAGCTGCGCGCCCGCCAGTTCCGTGAGGATGCGGGGCCGCTCGCGCACCCGGTCCGGCCCGAAGAATATATCGAGATCAACAACTTCTATACCGCCACGGTCTATGAGAAGGGGGCCGAGGTGATCGGCATGCTCCGCCGCCTCATCGGCCATGACGAGTACCGCAAGGGCGTCGAGCTCTACTTCAACCGCCATGACGGCCAGGCCTGCACGATCGAGGATTGGCTCGGCGCCTTCCAGGACAGCACCGGGCGCGACCTGTCGCAGTTCGCGCTGTGGTACAGCCAGGCGGGCACGCCGAAGCTGACCGCGACCTCCGCCTGGGATGCGGAAGCGGGCGAGTACAGCCTGACCCTGCGCCAGGACATCCCCGCGACCCCGGGCCAGGACGTGAAGATGCCCATGGTCATCCCCGTCGCCTACGGCCTGCTGGGGTCCGAGGGGCAGGAGCTGGTCCCGCCGGGGCTCCTCGTGCTCGACAAGACCGAGGAGACCTTCACCTTCCGCCTGCCGGAGGAACCCGTCCCCTCGCTGCTGCGCGAATTCTCCGCCCCCGTGATCCTCGAGCGGGAAACGTCGGAGGCGGAGCGCGTGTTCCTGCTGGCCAACGACACCGACGCCTTCAACAAGTGGGAGGCGGGCCGCGCCTGCGCCCGCGCCGCGCTGATGGAGGGGGCCGACCCGGCCGCCTATCTCGACGCGCTCGCCGCCGCGGTGACGGATGACCGCCAGGACCCGGCCTTCCGCGCGCTGCTGCTCGGCTTCCCCTCGGACGAGGAAATGGCCGCCGCGACCCATGCCGCGGGCAAGCCGGTGGATCCCGACGCGATCCACGCGGCGGGCGAGGCGCTGCGCGAGGCCGCGGCCGAACGGCTCGAGGCGCCGCTGCGCGATCTCTACGCGGCGATGGAGGTGACCGAAGCCTATTCCCCGGATGCCGAGCAGGCGGGCCGCCGCGCCCTGCGCGCCGCCGCGCTGCGCCTGCTGGTGCGCCGTCCGGGCGGGGCCGACCTTGCGCGCGCCGCCGCCGCCTCCGGCCCGCTGTCGGAACAGCTTCCGGCGCTGACCGCGCTGGCGCATTCGGGGGCCGAGGGGGCCGACGCGGCGATGGAAGCGTTCCGCGCCGCCTGGGCCCATGACCCGCTGGTGACCGACAAGTGGCTGATGATCCACGCGATGTCGCCGCAGCCGGATGCGCTGGACAAGGTGAAGGCCATCGCGGGGTCCGATGACTTCCCCTGGCGCAACCCCAACCGCTTCCGCTCGCTGATCGGCGCCTTCGCCGCGGGCAACCCGGTGCGCTTCCACGACGCCTCGGGCGCGGGCTACCGGTTCTTCGCCGACTGGGTGCTGAAGATGGACGGGGTGAACCCGCAGACCGCCGCGCGCACCGCCGGCGCGTTCGAGACCTGGCGGCGCTACGACGTCAAGCGCCAGGGCCTGGTGGCGGCCGAGCTGGACCGGATCCTCGCCGCCCCGCGGCTGAGCAAGGATCTCGGGGAGATCGTCGGGCGCATCCGCAAGGCTTGAGCCGCTTGCGGCGGCGGCCCCTGCGCCCCCGCCCGGGGGGAGGGATCGCCGCCGCCCGCGGCGCCCCCGCCGGGGGCCGTGCCGGGCCACGTCCCGCGGACGCGGGGGGGGAAAGAGGGCCGCCGCGGCCATCCCCCTTCGCCCGGACGGGGGCGTCCATGGTCGGGCCCGGCCGGGCGGATGATCCGGGCGACGACAGGCGGCGACGACACGCGGCGACGACACGCGGCAGCCACAGGGCGGCGGCGACAGGGCGGGACGGAAGCAGGCGCGGACGGGGCAGGCGCGGACGGGGCATCGGCGACGCGGCATCGAGGCGCCCGCCCGGACCTCCCCGCCCGCGCCCCCACGCCCTTGCCGCGTCGCCTCCGCCCCGCCGCCTCCGCGATGCCGCCGCAATACCGCCCCGGGGGGCCGCGCACCCTGCCGCCCGGCGCCCCCCCCTCCCGCGCGCAGACGCCCTGTTGCGGCAGGCGCCCGCGCGCTCCTATCCTCGCCGCGGGAGCGCCCGCAGCGGCGCAGCACGAAGGCCCCCGAAAGGCGCATGACACACAGCCCCCGCCCCTCAGAAGCCGCCCCGCGCCGCGCCGCAGCCGCGCTCCTGCTCGGGGCCGCGCTCAGCGCGCTGGCCGCCGCCCTGCCCGCCGCCCCCGCCCGCGCCCAGCAGGCGCCCGCCGCGGCCGCCGCCCCCGGAGACGCGGTCCCCGCCCCCCCGTCGGCCGAGGCCCCGCCCCCCGCCGACCGCAGCGCGCCCGCCTTCCTGCGCGAGCTGCCGCCCTTCGCCCAGGCCCGCCTGCGCGCCCGGCTCGACGCCGTTTCCGCCAATATCCGGCGCGGCGACCAGGCCGGCGGGGCGGCCGAGCTGATCGGCCTCGCCAACAGCTACCCGCACCTGCTCGACCTGCGCCTCTCGGCCGCCGCGCTGCTGCTGCGCTTCGGGGCCGTGGAACAGGCGCTCGACTCGGTCGAGGCGGCGGTCGACGGCGGCTTCTCCAACGCCGGGGCGCTGGAAAGCTCGCCCGAACTCGCCGCCCTCGCCAGCCATCCCCGCTTCCGCGCCGCCATCGCCGCGGCGCGCGAGAACCCGCCCCTCGGGTCCCTGCCCCCGCACCAGGCCACGCCCGCGCCGATCGAGGACGGCGCCGCGCCGATCTCGCTCTCCAACACCGCGTGGTCCGAGCGCGCGGGCGCCCTCGTCAGCCTGTTCGAGCCGCGCGCCCGCCCCGAGGACCCGGGCGAGGTGACCGGGCTCGAGGGACCGGGGGCCGAGCTTCTGACCCGCCTCGTGCAATCGGGACAGGCCGCCGGGCCCTGGGGCGATTTCTACGAGAACCGCGACGCCGGGCACTCGATCCTGCCCATCGCCACGCTGCATGACCTGGCGCGGATCGCCTGGCCGAAGCGCCTCGCGCGCACGCAGCTGGCGCGCGGGGTCAAGGGCGCGCACCTGTTCGGCGGGCCGACCTTCGGCAACGCCTCGGTCGCCATCACCGGGCGCGACAACCCGCTGTGGCGCTCGATGGGGCGGCTGGCGCTGACCTCCCCCGGCGGGCCCGAGCAATTGTTCCGCCAGTACCGGCGCAACCAGCTCTACGTGTACCCCGAGCACAAGGACCACGACCCGTTCTTCGGCGACGTGGCCACGGCGATGACGCCCTATTTCCTGCTCAGCCAGGGGTCGTCCGGGTCCGACCGGCCGCTGCTGGTGGGCCTCGCCATGGCGCTTTCGGCGCTGCGCCCCGAGGTGAAGGCGGCGCTGACCGAGAAGGGGCTGATCGCGCCGACCCTGCAGATGCTGATCCGCCGCTCGATGAAGGGGATCGAGAGCGACGCGGACTACCTCTCGCCCGCCGCGCACAAGGTCGCCTTCCCGGCGGAGGAGCTGGATTTCGAGGCGCTGGTGGCCCGCGCCAACGCGCTGACGCTCGGGGACATCCCCGGCCCCACCACGTTGCGGGTGATCTCGGAGATGCGCCCCGACAAGCGGATCGAGGAGTTCGGCGACGCCTATGACGAGCGCTGGTTCACCACGCCGCACGCGATCTCGCGCATCGCGCGGGGGGCCTATCGCACGCGGGTGTTCCACCTGACCGCCGGCGCGCCGGACCCGAACGGGCGCAAGCTGAAGATCCACTGGACCGTGTTGTCCGGCGGCGCCCGCGGCGTGCGGATCGAGGAGCTGAAGCCCGACGGGTCCGAGGTGAAGGTGCATGTCCCCTGGCAGCGCGGCATGACCGCGCCCGGGCGGCCCGACCTGCGCACCTTCCGGCTCGACGTCATGGCGGTGGCCGACAACGGCGCGCAGCTTTCGGCCCCCGCCTTCCTGTCGGTGCTGTTCCCGGCCCGCCGGGTGGTGGAATTCGACGGGGAGCGGCCGCTCTCGGTCGTCTATGACGCGCGCACGCGGCTCGATGAATACCAGGACCCGATGGTGTTCCCGGTCCGCCGCTGGCGCGACGATTACGCCTGGACCGAGGGGGGGGAGATGCTGGGCTGGACCCGCACCCATGCCGACGGCCGGGTCGAACGCTTCACCCGCCACGGCGCGCTGGTCGAGGAGGCGGACGCGCAGGGCCGCCCGCTGCGCGCCCGGGCGATGTCCTATCCCACCGGGCGCCCCGACGACGGCGCCCGGCTGATCGCCCCCACGCCGCTGGACGCGGTGCTGGTCTACGGCTACGACGGCCCCGAAGACCGGCTGGGCGAGGCCCGGCTGGAACGGTGACGGCCCGCCCCCGGGCCGCGCCCGGCACGGGGAATTGCGCCATGGACCGGACCGAGAACGACGAGTTCGACGACGACGACGCGCCGGGCGGCGAGGCGGAGGAGCGGATCGGCGCCCTCTACAGCCAGGCGCTGGCGCAGGAGAAATCCGGCGATACGGACGCCGCCGCCGCGTCCTGGGAGGCGCTTCTGGCGCTCGACCCCGAGGACCGGGTGGGGGCCGCGATGCGCCTCGCCGCGCTCGGCCGGGCCGAGGCGCCGGGCCGCGCGCCCGACGCCTATGTGGCGCTCCTGTTCGACCAGCACGCGGCGGCGTTCGAGGACATCCTGGCGGGCAAGCTGGGCTACCGCGCCCCGGAGCTTGCGCGCGCGGCGGTCGAGGCGGCGGCGCCGGGCTATCGCGACAAGATGCTGGACCTCGGCTGCGGCACCGGCCTCGCGGCGCGGGCCTTCGACGACATGGTCGGGCGGATCACCGGCGTGGACCTCTCGGAGGGGATGCTGGAGGAGGCCGACGCGGCCGAGCTTTACGACGCGCTGTATCTCGGCGAGGCGGTGTCCTTCCTGCAGGCCGAGGCGACCGAGGGCGAGGAGGACGAGGACGCCGAGTTCGACAGCCCCTGGGACCTGGTCGTGGCGACGGACGTGCTGCCCTATCTCGGCGACCCGGCGCCCCTGTTCGCCGCCTGCGCCAGGCACGCGGTTCCGGGCGGGCTGCTGGTCTTCACCACCGAGACGCTGCCCGAGGAGGCGTTCGGCGGCAAGGACTGGGTCGTCGGCGCCCATCACCGCTATCACCACCGCGGCGCGGGGGTGGCGGCGGCGCTGGAGGCGGCGGGCTGGACGCCCCTGTCGATGGAGATCATCACCGTGCGCACCAACGAGGGACGGCCCGAGCCGGGGCATCTCGTGGTCGCGCGCAAGGCGGGCTGAGGCCGGGCAAGCCGCGCGTCGGGCCAACCGCCCGTGGCGGGCCTTGCGCCCGCGCGGCGCGGCGGGCCGGGACGCTTGCGGCGGGGCGTCTGCGTGGCGGAGGACGGCGCGTCAGGACCCGCCGCGCATGGTCTTCCAGGCCGCCAGCAGCGCGCGGTTGAGGGCGGCGGCCTCCTGCTCGGCCCGCTCGCGGCCCGCGGCCTCGGTCGCGGCGGCGACGCGGGCGGCGCTGATCGCCTGCTGCGCGGCGGAGAGCTTCTCGGTCAGGGCGGCGAGCTCGGCCGCCGACGGCCCGGCGGGCGCGGCGGCGACGGGGGCCATAGCGGGCGCCGGGGCGGGCGCGGGCGCGGCGGCGGCCGGGGCGCGGTCCCAGCACCGCTCCAGCATGCAGCGGATCGCGGCGACGCGGTCTTCCTCGGGCAGCGCGGAGAGCTGCGCCGCGGCCGGGTCGCGCGGCGCGGCCTGCGTCTCGGGCGCGGTCACGCCGCGGGTGGCGGCCAGGCGCTCGCGCGCGCTCACCGCCTCGTCCCGCTCCCGCGCCAGGACCGCCTTCGCTTCTTCAAGCGCGGCGCGCCGGGCCTCGGCGGCCTCCAGCGCGGCCTGCGCGGCGCGGGCGGCGGCCTCGGCCTGCTCCAGCTTCGCGAGCAGCTCCGGGTCCGGGGCGGAGGCGGCGGGGGCGGCGGCGGGCGCGGCCTCGATCTGCGCGCGCAGCTCCTCGGCCCGGGCCCTGGCGCGCTGGTAGCTGCCGGACACGGCGTCGAGCGAGGCGCGCAGGCGGTCCCGCTCGCGCCCCAGGTCCGCGGCCCTTGCGGCGGCGTCCCCGGCCTCGGCCTTCGCGGCGTCGAGGGCGGCCTGAAGCGCGTCCCGGTCGGCCTCCGCGGCGGCGGCGGCCTGCCCGGCCTCGGCCGCCGCGTCGCGCGCATCGGAGAGGGCGGCGAGCTGCGGCGCCGCCTGCTTCTGCGCCGCCATCCAGCCGCCGGCGCCCGCGCCCGCCGCCGCGACAGCAAGGGCCGCGCCCCAGATCACACCATTCGCCATGTTCAGATCCCCGTCAGCCGCGCGTGTTCTCCCGCGCCTTTGCGCAAGGCTCCCATGTCGAGGCCAGGCGGGCAAGCCGCGCCTGCCCCCTGCCGCCCCCGCACGAGGCCAGGCGCGGCGAGGGCGCCACGCCGGGGGGCGGGGGGGAAGGGCCGGAGGCGGGGAAGGCGGCGCCCGGCGGCTCAGCCCTTGCCGCGCAGGATCATCCCCTGCGCATAGGCCACCCCCAGCAGGATCAGAACCAGCGCGAGGCCGAAACGCCAGGACAGCGCCTCGGACAGCAGCAGCGCGCCGAACACCGTGGCCCAGACCGGCACCATGTAGTTCACCAGGCTCAGGAACGGCGGGCCGACCCGGTTGACGATGGTCACCAGCAGCAGCGCCGCGGCGCCGGTGGGAATCGCGCCCAGGTAGGCGGCGGCCAGCCAGGCGTCGAGGCCGGGCGACAGCGGCGCCGGGCTTTCCACCGCGAAGGCGATGGGGGTCAGCACCAGCGCCCCGATCAGCACCGACCCGGCCGAGAACGCGGCCATCGGCGCCGGGGGGCTGAGCCGGGTGACGATGGAGCCGCCCGCGTAGCACAGCGCGGCCCCGAGGCAGGCGAGCCGCGCCCAGCCCTCCATCGGCGCGCCGGTCGCGCCCAGCACCGCCGGGCCGAACAGGATCGCGACGCCGACGAAGCCCATGGCGAAGCCCACGAGGCGGCGGCGGGTCAGCGCCTCGCCCGGCACGAAGACATGCGCCAGCGGGAGCACGAAAAGCGGCATGGCCGCCATCGAGACCCCGGCATAGCCCGCGGTGACATGCTGCTGCGCCCAGGTCAGCAGGGTGAAGGGCACCGCGTTGGACAGCACCGCCAGCCCCGCGATATGCGCCCAGATCCGCCGCTTGAGCGGCGTGTCGACCCCCGGCAGCGGCGCGCGCAGCGCGTAGGCGAGCGGGATCAGCAGCGCCGAGGCCAGCGCCAGCCGCAGCGCCACCAGCAGGAAGGGCGAGAAGCCGCGCAGCGCGAATTCCGAGGCGACGAAGGACCCGCCCCAGATCATGGCGAGCAGGCACAGCATGCCCCAGTCGAGCGGGGCGGCGCGGGGGGCGGACATGGGCAGGCTCCGGGAAGGTCTCCCGGACGGGTTCCGGGGGGCGCGGAAGGCGCCGGGGCGGTATTCCTGCCCCGGCGCGGCGCGGCAGGCAAGGGCGGGGCCGCGCTGGGGCGTCGCGGAGGACGGGCTGGGCGAAAGCGGGTCGGGCGACCGGGCCGGGGCGCTGCGGGCGGGCCGGGGGCGCTGCTAGCGGGGGCGAGGACCAGGACGAAGGGTTGGGCGGGACAAAGGCGTGGCCGGGGCGGAGGCATGGGCGGGGCGGAGGCATGGGCGGGGCCGAGGTGGGGCGAAGGCGGAGGCGTGGACATGGGCGGCCGGATCGCGTGGGTCCGACCCGGGCGCCCGATCCCGAAACCGCGCGGCCCCGCGCCTTGCCCGCCCGCCGGGATGCCTGGATGCGGCGCGACGGGGCCGGGCGCCCCGCCGCGATGGGCCGCCCCCCGCCGCCCGCGCGCGGCGCGGTCCCCGGGGCCGCGGCGCCGACGGGCGCAGGCGGCGGACGCCCCCCTCGCCCGCCCTCGCGCAGGGCGCGCGCAGACCCGCGCCCCGCCGCGCGCCGCTTGCCCGGGCCGCGCCCGCGTGCCATCGCTGCGGGGAGGCGCCGACGACGCGCCGACCTCGCCGCCCCCTCCCAGCCCCGAGCCGCCCATGCCCAGCCTCGAGACCCTGCTCACCTTCATCCCCGTCGCCCTCGCGCTGAACCTCACGCCCGGGGCCGACATGCTGTTCTGCCTTGGACAGGGCGCGCGGTCCGGGCCGCTCGCCGGGATCACCGCCGCCCTCGGGATCGCGCTCGGGGGGATGGGGCACGCGCTGGCGGCGGGTCTCGGCCTCGCCGCCCTGATCGCCGCCAGCCCGGCGGCGTTCGAGGCGCTGCGCTGGGCGGGGGTCGCCTATCTCTCGTGGCTCGGGATCAAGGCCCTGCGCGCCCCTGCCCCGGACCCGCAGGCGGCGACGCGCACCGGCCACGCGCCCTTTCGCCCGCTGCATACCCTGCGCGAGGCGCTGGGGGTGAGCCTTCTGAACCCCAAGGTCGCGGCCTTCATGCTCGCCCTCGTGCCGCAGTTCATCGTGCCCGCCGACGGGCCGGTCTGGAGCCAGTTCCTGGCCTTCGGCGCGGTGATCGGCTGCGGCGGCGTGCTGGTGAACGGGACGGTCGGGGCGATGGCGGGGCGGATCTCGGCCGCGCTCGCCCGGCGCCGCGGCGCGGGCGGGGGGCGCGCGATGCAGCGCCTGTCGGGGGGCGTGTTCCTCGCCCTCGCCGCCACGCTGGCCTTCACCAGGCGCGCCGGGGCCTGAGCCGCCGCGCCCGGCGCACCGCCGCCGCCCGGCGCACCGCCCGGGGGGCGCGGCCGGGCGGGCGAGCGGGGGGCCCCGCGCCCCCCCGAGCCCGCCCGCCCCTTCAACCGGCCGCCGGGGGGGCCCATCAGGCCCGCGGCGCGCCCGGCCGCAGCGGCGCCAGCACCCAGGCGTCGAGCGCCGCGGCCATCGCGCCGCCTACATCCGTCGCCGCAGCCTCCACGGGGCCGTTCCCCGCATCGCCCGCCGCCCGGCCCGGCCCGCGCAGCGCCTCCTGCACCGCCGCGCCCATGCCGCGGATCGCGCGGTCCACCGCCACCGCGCTCCCGGCCGAGAATCGCCCGCCCCGGTCGATCCGCGCCGCCAGCAGGCAAGCCGCCGACCCGGCGGCCCGGCGCACCTCCTGCGCAGCCTCGCCGCGCAGCCGCACGCCCCGGCGCCCGGCCACCGACACGGCCCGCGCGATCAGCGCGTCCTGCAGCGCGGGGGCGGAGCGGGGATAGTCGCCCGGCTCCCGCCGCGGATGGGGAAAACCGCTCATTCAAGGCCTCCTGCACGGGTCGTCATCCGCCCGCAGGAGGCCCCCGCCCTGCAACGCCGGCGCGACGTCCGCGCGACATTTGCATGACCGCCGGGCGGGCCTTTCCCCCCCGCCGAACGCCCGTCGCAGGGGAACATTCAAACGTCGCATTTTCCCACTTGACCAGACTCGGGGGACAGGAGTAATCCGGCTGCGGGCCACGTGGTCGGCAAGGGTGAACGCCGCGTGTCTCAGGAAACTCACCCTGACGTTGGAGCGCGTCCATGACGTTCCCCCAGAAGCCCGCGGCCAAGCCCGCGCGCCCTGAATTCTCTTCCGGTCCCTGCCCCAAACGCCCCGGCTGGTCCTTCGAGGCCGTCGCCGAGAAGGCGTTCCTCGGCCGCTCGCACCGCGCCTCGGGACCCAAGGCCCAGCTGAAAGACTGCATCGACCGCACCGCGGCGCTGCTCGGCGTGCCCGAGGGCTACAAGGTCGGCATCGTCCCCGGCTCGGACACCGGCGCCGTGGAAATGGCGATGTGGACCATGCTCGGCGCCCGCCCGGTCGACGTGCTGGTGTGGGAGTCCTTCGGCGCCGGCTGGGCGACCGACGTGCAGAAGCAGCTCAAGCTCGACGACGCCCGCGTGCTGAAGGCCGAGTACGGGGAGCTCCCCGACTTCGCCGCCGTCCGCCCCGAGGCCGACGTGGTCTTCACCTGGAACGGCACCACCTCGGGCGCCCGCGTGCCGAACGGCGACTGGATCGCCGCGGACCGCGAGGGGCTGACCATCTGCGACGCCACCTCGGCCGCCTTCGCCCAGGACCTGCCCTGGGACAAGCTCGACGTCGTCACCTTTTCCTGGCAGAAGGCGATGGGCGGCGAGGGCGCGCATGGCGTGCTGATCCTCTCCCCCCGCGCGGTGGAGCGGCTCGAGACCTACACCCCCGACCGCGCCCTGCCGAAGATCTTCCGCCTGACCAAGGGCGGCAAGCTGATCGAGGGCGTGTTCAAGGGCGAGACCATCAACACCCCGTCCATGCTCTGCGTCGCCGACGCGGTGGACGCGCTGGAGTGGATGGAGGGCCTCGGCGGCCAGGCGGCGGTGAAAGCCCGCGCCGACGCCAATTTCGAGGCGCTGCAGTCCTGGGTCGACGCGACCGACTGGGTCGAGAACCTGGTCCCCGCGCCCGAGGCCCGCTCCAACACCTCGGTCTGCCTGAAGGTGGTGGACCCGGCGGTGGCGGGGCTGGACGACAAGGCCCAGAAGGCCTTCGTGAAGTCCATGGTCACGATGCTGGACAAGGAAGGCGTCGCCTACGACATCAACGGGTATCGCGACGCCCCGGCCGGCCTGCGCATCTGGTGCGGCGGGACCGTCGACACGGCGGACGTCTCCGCCCTGACCCCGTGGCTCGACTACGCCTTCGCCGCGGCCAAGGCCGAGCTCTGAGCTGATCCCGGGTGGCGGACGCCGCCCCCCAACTCCCCTGATTTCCCCGATCCCGCGGCCTGCGTCTCGCGCCGCGACGGGACCATTGCACCCAAGGAGCATCCCATGCCCAAGGTTCTCATCTCCGACGCCCTCTCGGAAGCCGCCGTCCAGATCTTCCGCGACAACGGCGTCGAGGTCGACTTCCAGCCCGCCCTCGGCAAGGATCCGGCCAAGCTGGCCGAGATCATCGGCGATTATGACGGCCTCGCCATCCGCTCGGCCACCAAGGCCACCGCGGAGCTGATCGCCAAGGCCGACAACCTGAAGGTCATCGGCCGCGCCGGGATCGGCGTCGACAATGTCGACATCCCCGCCGCCTCGGCCAAGGGCATCGTGGTGATGAACACGCCCTTCGGCAACTCGATCACCACCGCCGAGCACGCCATCGCGATGATGTTCGCCGCCGCCCGCCAGATCCCCGAAGCCGACGCCTCGACCCGCGCCGGCAAGTGGGAGAAGTCGCGCTTCATGGGCGTCGAGGTCACCGGCAAGACCCTCGGCCTGATCGGCTGCGGCAATATCGGCAAGATCGTCGCCAACCGCGCCCTGGGCCTGAAGATGAAGGTCGTCGCCTTCGACCCGTTCCTGAGCCACGAGAAGGCCGCCGAGATCGGCGTGACCAAGGCCGAGGAGCTGGACGAGCTGCTGGGCAAGGCCGACTTCATCACCCTGCACCTGCCCAAGACCGAGAAGACCGCGAACATCCTCTCGGCCGAGGCGCTGAAGAAGACCAAGCCGGGCGTGCGCATCGTCAACTGCGCCCGCGGCGGGCTGGTCGATGAAGAGGCCGTGGCCGAGGGCCTGAAATCGGGCCACATCGCCGCCGCCGCCTTCGACGTCTTCGCGGTGGAGCCGGCGAAGGAGAACGTGCTGTTCGATTGCCCGAACATGATCTGCACCCCGCATCTCGGGGCCTCGACCTCGGAGGCGCAGGAGAACGTCGCCCTGCAGGTCGCCGAGCAGATGTCGGACTACCTGGTGCGCGGCGCCATCTCCAACGCGCTCAACGCCCCCTCGGTGACCGCCGAGGAAGCGCCCAAGCTCAAGCCCTGGATCGCCGTGGCCGAGGTGCTGGGCGGCTTCGCCGGCCAGGTGACCGAGAACGCGATCAAGGAGATCGAGATCGAGTTCGTCGGCGCCGTCGGCAACCTCAACCTCAAGCCGCTGGTCTCGGCGCTGACCGCCAACCTGCTCAAGCCGCTGGTCGGCGAGGGCGGCGTGAACATGGTCTCGGCCCCGATCGTGGCGCGCGAGCGCGGGATCAAGATCTCCGAGACCCGCAAGGACGCGCAGGGCGCCTACGGCACCTACATGCGCCTGGTGGTGACCACCGAGAAGCAGACCCGCGCCCTGGCCGCCACCGTGTTCTCGGACGGCAAGCCGCGGATCCTGCAGATCAAGGGCATCGGCCTCGAGGCCGAGCCGCAGCAGCACATGCTCTACACCACCAACAACGACCAGCCGGGCTATATCGGCGCGCTGGGCGCCAAGCTGGGCGAGCTGGGGATCAACATCGCCTCCTTCGCCCTCGGCCGCGCCGACAAGGGCGGCGAGGCGATCGCGCTGCTGGGCGTGGACGAGGAAGTGTCGGCCGACGCGCTCAAGCAGATCGCGGCCCTGCCGCAGATCGTGCAGGCCAAGGCGCTGACATTCGACATCTGATCGCGAAAAAAGCGTCAGAAGACCGGGAGGCGGGCTGGAAACGGCCCGCCTTCTTCGTGCGCGCCCGCGGGCGATGTTGACCCCCCGTCCCGGCCCGGCCACTGTCCCCGGCGACGCGCCGCCGGCGCGCAGTTTGGAAGGGCCTGCCGCCATGGGATTCATCGAAGCCGTCAAGACCTGCCTGATCGAGAAGCCGGTCACCATGCAGGGCCGCGCGCCGCGCAGCGAGTACTGGTGGTACTTCCTGTTCCAGATGATCCTCGTGGGGGGGATGAGCGCGTACAACTACGCCGCCATGACCGCCGGCCCCGAGGCGGCGGCGCTGCAGGGCGGCCCGCTCTCGCTCGCGATCCTCGCGGTCGGGACGGTGCTGATCATCCCGGCCTGGTCGGTCTCGGTGCGCCGGATGCATGACCGCGGCCGCAGCGGGCTGTGGATCGCGCCGCTGTTCCTCTACAACATCGTCACCTCGCTGATGCAGATCTACATCCAGACCACCGGCGATTTCTCGCTGATGCTGGACGGCGCCGTGGTCCTCGGGATCGGCGGGATGATCTTCGGCCTCGGCGCGCTGGTGATGATCGTCTACTTCATGTTCCGCGGTACGCCGGGCCCGAACGCCTACGGGCCCGACCCGCTGGGCGCGCAGGCTGACGCCGAGATCTTCGCCTGACGCGGGGGACACGCGCATGACCCTCGCCGAAGCCGCCCGCACCGGCCTGTTCGACAAGCCCTTCACCTTCGCGGGCCGCGCCGCGCGGTCCGAGTTCTGGTGGATCTTCGTGATGACCGGGCTGATGTCGACCGTCATCGAGGCGGCCTGGCCGTCCGGGCCGGACGCGTCGCCCGCCCTGCTCTGGACCTGTTTCGCGCTCTATGCGCTGGTCAGCATGATCTGCTGGTCGGCCTGGGCGCGGCGGATGCATGACCGGGGCTGGAGCGCGATCTGGATCGCGCCGGCGAACATCATCGGCATCCTCAGCGCCCTGCCCTGGGCCGAGGACGCGCTGGACGGGGTGATCGAGGCCGCGACGGGGCCCGAATTCGGCGGCGGGTTCTTCGACCCGGCGGCGGCGCCGCTGATGGGTCCGGGGATCGCGCTCGGCCTCCTCGGCGCCGCGCTGCTGGCGGTGCTGGTCGCCGTCCTGTTCCTCGTGCTCATGGCCTGGCCCGGCACGGCGGGGCCGAACCGCTACGGCCCGGACCCGCGCGCGCGCGCGGCCGACGCCGAGATCTTCGCCTGAACGCAGCGTTTCCGCGCCCCGCGCCCCCTCCGCCGCGTTTCGTGAGGGATCGACGCTTGCGGAATGATACGGACGCCTTACGTTCTGGACCGAGCGGTCCGCAATCGCCCGGACCCCATGCGCATATCCGAACGCGAGAGGCCGAGATGACCGACACCTACACCCCGCCCAAGGTCTGGACCTGGAACCAGGCCGATGACGGCAACCGTTTCGCCAGCATCAACCGCCCCATCGCCGGCCCGACCCATGACAAGGAGCTGCCCGTCGGGGAACACCCGTTCCAGCTCTACTCGCTGGCCACGCCCAACGGCGTGAAGGTCACGGTGATGCTCGAGGAGCTGCTGGCCGCCGGTCATGCCGGGGCCGAGTACGACGCCTGGCTGATCAAGATCGGCGACGGCGACCAGTTCGGCTCGGGCTTCGTCGACGTGAACCCCAACTCCAAGATCCCGGCGCTGATGGACCGCTCCGGCGACAAACCGGTGCGCGTGTTCGAGAGCGGCGCGATCCTGCTGCATCTCGCCGAGAAATTCGGCGCCTTCCTCGGCCCGCAGGAGAGCCGCGCCGAGATGCTGTCCTGGCTGTTCTGGCAGATGGGCTCGGCCCCGTATCTCGGCGGCGGCTTCGGGCATTTCTACGCCTACGCGCCCGAGAAGTTCGAATACCCGATCAACCGCTTCACGATGGAGGCGAAGCGCCAGCTCGACGTGCTGGACCGCCGCCTGGGCGAGAGCCCGTATATCGCGGGCGACGCGTACACCATCGCCGACATCGCGATCTGGTCCTGGTACGGGCAGCTGGTGCTCGGGCGGCTCTATTCCGCGGCCGAGTTCCTGGATGTCGAGAGCTACACCAACGTGATGGCCTGGGCGAAGAAGATCGACGCGCGCAAGGCGGTGCAGCGGGGCCGCATGGTCAACCGCACCTTCGGCGAGCCGGAGACCCAGCTGCACGAGCGGCACTCGGCGGAAGACTTCGACACGAAGACCCAGGACAAGGTCGAAGCGGCGGAGTGATCGCGCGCCGCGGCGAGAGACAGGAGGGGGCGGCCCGGCGGGCAGCCCCTTCTGCGTTCCGGGCGGGGCGCCCTCGCACCGCCGCCCGCGCGCCCTAGAACAAGGGCATGACCGCATCCGATTCCCCTCCCCCGCGCGCGCGGCCCGGGGCCTCCGGCGACGCGCCCGACCCAGCCGCCGCGGCGCCGTCCCCCGGCGGACGCGCCGCGCCGCCCGGCACGGGCGCCGCCCGCGCCCCCGCCGACGCAGGCGCACCCGCCCAATCCGCCGCCCCGCCCCGCGGCGGGCGGCTGCACCGGCTGTCCGAGCGGCTGTTCGACGCCTTCTCCTCGGGGCGGCGCGGGCTGGCCGCGACCGCCTTCGCCTCGTTCCTCGAGGGGACCGTCGTGCCGCTGCCGGTGGAATCCGTCACCGCCCCGATGATGGTCAGCCGCCCGAAACGGGCCTGGCGGGTGGCGGCGGCGATGATGCTCGGCTCGTTGCTCGCCGCCGCGGCGATGTACGCGCTGGCCTGGGGGATCGCCGACGCCGCCCCGGCGCTGGCCCGGGCGGCGGGCGTGGCGGGCGAAGCCGGTGCGGCGCTGGAGGCGCTGCGCGCCCGGCTGACGGACGAGGGGGTGTTCTGGGCGGTGTTCCTCGCCTCGGTCAGCTTCGCGCCGATGCAGCTCGCCGCATTGGCGGCGGGCGCGGCCGGGGGGAATTTCGCGGTGTTCATGGCCGCCATCGCCGCCTCGCGCGCGATCAGGGCCTTCGGGCTGGCGGCGCTCTGCATCGCCTTCGGCGCGCAGGCCGAACGGATCATGGGCTCTCGCGCGCTGCTGGCGCTGGGGCTGCTGCTGACGCTGGGGGCGATCTGGGCCGCGCGGCTGGCCCTGGGGGGCTAGGCGGGGGTTCAGGCGCGCCGCGCCCCGCGCGGCCGGGCGGAGGAGCGGGAGGGCCCGCCCCTCCCCGACGACGGCCGCACCGGCGGCGCCTTGCGGCGGGATCCGGCCGCTCAGGGGGGACAAGCCCCCCATTCGCGGCCGGAGGGCGGCTGCGCCGCCCGGGCCGCGATCCGCGCCGGGGCGCCAGGCGCCTCAGCCGTTCGCGCCCATGCCCATCTTCATCACCGCCCGGCGCACCGGCGCGGTCCCGTGGATGGCCGCGAGGCCCAGCGCCCGCAAGTCGCGCAGCGGCTGCGCATCGGCCTGCGCCGCGCGGTTGAGCGCGTCGATCCCGCCGACCCGCGCCGCCATCCCGGGCCAGCGCGCGCGCGAATAGCGCGACAGGACCCCGGGCGCGCCGATGTCCTGGCCCTTGCCGCGCGCCACGGCCAGGATCTGCGCCAGCGCGGCGGCGTCGGCGATGGACATGTTCAGCCCCTGCGCCCCGATGGGCGGCACGACATGCGCCGTCTCGCCCACCAGCGCCACGCGCGGCCCGTCCAGCCGCTCGGCCAGCTGGCTGACGATCGGCCACATCGCCCGGCGCGAGGCCAGCGTCAGCTCGCCCAGCACGCCGCAGCTGCGGGCGGTGGCGGCGGCGGAGAACGCGGCCTCGTCCATCTCCAGCAGCGCATGGGCCTTGGGGCCGTCCTCCATCCACACGACCGAGGAGCGGTGCAGGCCGCCGCGATCCGGCAGCGGGACCAGCGTGAACGGCCCGCCGGTGCGGTGCAGCTCGGTGCTCACCCCCTGGTGCGGGCGGGGATGCGAGACGGCGAAGACCAGCGCCTTCTGCGCATAGCCCCAGCGATGCGCCTTCAGCCCGGCCATCTCGCGCGTCGGGCTGTCGCGCCCGTCGGCGGCCACCACCAGCTTCGCGCGCACCCGCGCGCCGCTCTCGAGCCGCGCCAGCGCCTCGCCCGTCCGCAGCGTCAGGGCCGCCAGCCCGTCGGGCGCGCGCAGCGTGGCGCGCGGATCCTCGGCCAGGTGGTCGATCAGCGCCTTGCGGATCACGGTGTTGGGCAGGTTCCAGCCGAAGGGGCGGTCCTGCATCTCGCCCGCCTCGAAATCGGCGCGGCGGCGGACCTCTTCCTCCTGCCCGCCGCTGTCGAGCAGGCGCATGGTCCAGAGCGGCGCGGCCTCGGGCGCCAGCCGCGCCCAGGCCCCCGCGGCGTCGAGCGCGTCGGCCGAGGGGGTCATCAGCGCGGCGGTGCGCAGGTCCGCCCCCGGCGCGTCCTGGTCCACCACGGGCGCGGCGAGGTCGACGCACAGCGTCTCGAACCCTTCGGCGGCGAAGATCGCGGCGGCGGAGAGGCCGGCGGCCCCGCCGCCGACCACCAGGATGTCGGTCTCGATCAGCTCGGTCATGAAGCTTGGTCCTCGAGCAGCCCCTCCTGCCCGAAGCGCGTGGGCGCCGGGGCGGCGGGATCGGTCAGGTCGGCGAGAAAACGCGGCAGGTCCCGGGCGACGAAGGCCACGTGGTCCGGGACCTCTTCCGCCGGGGGGCGGATGGGGGCGCGGCGCGCGGCCTGCGCCACCTCCTCGGCCAGCGCGGCGGCGGTCTCGGGCGGGGCGGGCAGCGGGCCGCCCGCGGGCTCGGGCGCCTCGGCGGCGGTGCGTTTCGGCGCGGCGCCGGGGCGGACCAGCACGCCGATCACGCCGAGCGCGGCGGGCACGGCGAGGTTGCGCGGGTCGTCCTCGAAGAACGCGGCGTGGCGCGGATCCAGCCCGTCCTTGCCGAAGATCCGCTGGAAGGCGGAAGCGCGGGGCTTCGGCTCGTAGAACGCGTCCTCGATCGACCAGGTGCGCTCGAACGCGCCGCCCAGGCCCAGCGCCGAGAGCGCGCGGCCCGCATAGCGCCGCGCGCCGTTGGTGTAGACGATCTTGCGCCCCGGCAGCCGGTCGATGGCCTTGCGCAGCAGGGGGTCGGGATCGAGGCGGGAGAAGTCGATGTCGTGGACTTCCTCGAGGAACGGCTCCGGGTCGATCCCGTGGTTGAGCATCAGCCCCGCCAGGGTCGTGCCGTGGTCGTGCCAGTAGGCGCGGCGCAGGCGGTGGGCCTCGTCCTCGTCCACCCCCAGTTCGCGCTGCACATAGGCCGAGATGCGCGCCTCGATCTGCGAGAACAGGCGTTCATGCGGGGGGTAGAGAGTGTTGTCGAGGTCGAAGATCCAGGTTTCGACCCCATCGAAGGGAGGGTGGATCATGCCTCCAGACATAGACCCGCCCGCGGGGCCGGTCCATCGCCGGATGCGGGTTGGGAGGAGATGCCGCGGGGGGCCCCGCCCCCGCCCTCGCCCCACGGGTTTGCGAGGTGACGCCCGGCGCGCTTGCCCCTAAACCTGTCCCCCCGCGCCCCCGGGCGCCCCGATGACAGGCGAGACCTTCCATGGCGACCAAGGATCAATGGGCCGGCGCCCTCGGCGCGCGCTGGGCGCAGCACGTGGACGCGCAGGAGCGGATGATGGCCGCCCCGGGGCGCGAGACGATGGACGCGCTCGGGCCGCTGGACGGGGCGCGGATCCTCGACATGGGCTGCGGCGGCGGCGCGACGACGCTGGAGCTCGCGCATCGCGCGGGGCCGGTGGGCACGGCGACCGGGCTCGACGTCTCCACCGACGTGCTGGCGGCGGCGCGCGCGCGCCGCGCCGATGCGGCCGCGCGGGGCGAGGCCCCGGCGGCGGCGGTCGAGTTCATCCATGGCGACGCCGCGCAATGGACCGCCCCCGCGCCGTTCGACGCGCTCTATTCACGCTGCGGGGCGATGTTCTTCGACGACCAGCGCGCCGCCTACGCCCATATCCGCGCGCAGATGGCCCCCGGCGGGCGCATGGCCCTGTTCGCCTGGGGCCGGCGCGAGGCCTGCGCCTGGGGCTGGCTGCCGCGCAAGGCGCTGGGAGAGCTGCTGCCCCCCGCCCCGCAGGCGGAGGAGGCCGCGCCCGGCCCGTTCCGCTGGGGCGAGATCGAGCCGGTGCTGGAGATGCTGGCGGCGGCGGGCTGGCAGGACCCGGCGGCCCGCAAGATCGCGCCGCTCACCCCGCTCAGCCACGGCGACGACCCCGACCCGCTGGCCCGCGGCATCGCCCATTGCTTCGCGCTCGGGCCGGCCTCCGGCCCGCTGGGAGAGGCGGACGAGGCGACGCGCGCCGCGGCCCGCGACCGGCTGGCCGAGGCGCTGGCGCCCTATGTGAAGGACGGCGCCGTGCAGCTTCCGGCCGAGGCCTGGATCGTGACCGCCCGCGCCTGAGCGCGGGCGGCCGCGGCCCCTGCCCGGCCTCACTCTTCCTCGAATTCCAGCGCCACGCCGTTGATGCAATAGCGCAGGCCCGTGCCGGTCGGCCCGTCGTTGAACACGTGCCCGAGATGCGAGTCGCAGCGCGAACACAGCACCTCGGTGCGGATCATCCCGTGCGACAGGTCCCGCGCCTCGTCGATCGCCACCTCGTCGGCGGGGGCGTCGAAGCTGGGCCAGCCGCAGCCCGAATCGAACTTGGCCGCCGATTCGAACAGCGGCGCCCCGCAGCCCCTGCAGCGGTAGGTTCCGGGCCGGTTCGGAAAATCATCATGGGTGAAGGGGCGCTCGGTCCCCTTTCTGCGCATCACCTGGAAGGCGAATTCGCCGAGTTCTTGCATCCATTCTTCGTCGGACTTGACGATCTTGTCGGACATACCGTCTCCTTTTCGCAACCGACGCCGCGTCATCCCCCGCAAGGGTCATCAACACGTCACCTTACAGTGCCTATCTAAGGCGACGCGCAGGCATTTGGAGGGCCCGTCGATGCATCATCGCGAGATCGCCGCGAGCGAGGACCACGGACGGTTCCGCGCCCGGTTCAGCAACGCCCCCGAGGACATCGAGGCGGCGCAGCGCCTGCGCCACGCGATCTTCATCGCCGCGCGCCCGGGCGCCGACGCCGCGGCGGGGCCGCGGGCGCAGGGGCTCGACGCCGACGGGTTCGACGCGCGCTGCACCCATGCGCTGATCGAGGAGATCGCCACGGGACGCCTCGTGTGCTGTTTCCGCGTGATGCATCTCGCCTCCGGGGCCGAGATCGCGAACAGCTACTCGGCGCAGTATTACGAGCTCGAGAGCCTCAAGGATTACGACCGCCCGATGGTGGAGATGGGGCGCTTCTGCGTGGACCCGGCCTTCAGCTCCCCGGACGTGCTGCGCGTCGCCTGGGGCGCGATGACGGAATACGTGGAGGAGAACGGCGTCGGCCTGCTGTTCGGGTGCTCGAGCTTCGAGGGCGTCGAGGGCGACGCCTATGCCGACGCCTTCGCCTACCTGACCGCCCGCCACATCGCCCCGCCCCGCTGGCTGCCGCGGGTGAAGGCGCCGGCGGTGTTCCGCTTCGCCAACCTGCTGAAGCTGCGGCGCCCGGACATGAAGCTGGCGATGAAGCGGATGCCGCCCCTGCTGCGCACCTACCTGACCATGGGCGGATGGGTGTCGGACCACGCGGTGATCGACCGCGACCTCAACACCCTCCACGTCTTCACGGGGGTGGAAATCGACCGCGTGCCGCCCGCCCGCCGCAAGCTGCTGCGGATGGGCGCGCCGCGGGCGCGCACGGCGTGACGTGGGGGGGCTGATGCGCCCCGCACTCAACGGCCGAACCGACCGGGCCCATATCCCGGCGCCCGATGCGCGAGGAGCAGGGTAACGCGGCAAGCCCCGGCACGCCAGCGCCCCATCCGCATACGGGTGGCGCGCAGAACCCCCGTCATTCCGTTGGGTCAGCGTTGGCGCTGCCGCCCCGGCCTGTCAGTCTGCGCCCGAACGCTCCCACCTCAGAGGAGCGCGGGAGGATCACAGATGACAGACGCCAGCCCCGTTCCCAGCGGCCCCGAGGCCGTGCGCATCGCCGATGACGGCCCGGTGCGCATCGTCACGCTCGACCGCCCCGCCCGCCGCAACGCCGTGGACCCCGCCACAGCCGACGCCCTGCGCGCGGCGTTCGAGGGGTTCGAGGCCGACCCCGCCCTGCGCGTCCTCGTCCTGACCGGCGCCGGGGGCGTGTTCTGCGCAGGCGCCGACCTCTCGGCGGTGGCGGAAGGCGGCTTCACCTATGATCCCGAACAGCCCCACGGTCCCCTCGGGCCCAGCCGCATGGCCCTGTCCAAGCCCGCCATCGCGGCGGTCGAGGGCCACGCCGTCGCGGGCGGGCTGGAGCTGGCGCTGATGTGCGACCTGCGGGTCGCTTCCGACACGGCGGTGTTCGGCGTGTTCTGCCGCCGCTGGGGCGTGCCCCTGATCGACGGCGGCACGGTGCGCCTGCCCCGGCTGATCGGGCAGAGCCGCGCCATGGACATGATCCTCACGGGCCGCCCGGTGGCCGCGCAGGAGGCGCTGTCCTTCGGCCTCGCCAACCGCGTGGTCCCGGCGGGCGAAGCGCTGGAGGCCGCGGTCGCCCTGGCCCGCCAGATCGCCGGTTTCCCGCAGCTGTGCCTGGCAACCGACCGCGACAGCGCCCTTGCGCAATGGTCCCTGCCCCTGGCGCAGGCGCTGGCCGAGGAGGGCCGCCGCGGCGCCGCCCCCCTGGCGCAGGAGGCCGCCAACGGCGCCGCCCGCTTCCGCGACGGCGCGGGCCGGGCCGGATCCTTCAAGGACTAGGCGCACCCCCTTCCTCTCCCCCCACGGTCCGGGCGACCCGCCCCCGGCGGGGCGCGCCCTTACTTCTCGCGCACCATCATCTGGTTGCCGTTCGAGCGCTTCATCTCGAACTTGCCGGTGCGCCGGATCAGGTCCGACAGCTTGCCCGAGCCATAGGAGCGCGTGTCGAAATCGGGCGCCATGTTGCCGATCCGGCTGCCGAGCGCCCCGAGCGGGGCCCAGCCGTCCTCGTCCGCCACCGCTTCCATCGCCTGGCGGATGATCGGCGCCGCCGCGGCCGGGTTCTCGGTGGTCGGCCCCCCGCCCCCGCCCGCGGCCGAGGCCGGCTCGGCGCCCGAGAGGTTCTCGGTGAAGATGAACCGCTTGCAGGCCTGGCGGAACGCTTCCGGGGTGGTGCGGCGGCCGACGCCGTAGACATCCACCCCCTCCTCCCGGATCCGGCTCGCCAGCCGGGTGAAATCGCTGTCCGAGCTGACCAGCACGAAGCCGTCGAAGCGGCGCGAATGCAGAAGGTCCATCGCGTCGATCACCAGCGCGATGTCCGAGGAGTTCTTGCCCACCGTGTAGGCGAATTGCTGGTGCGGGATGATCGCGTGGCGCGACAGCACCCGCGCCCAGCCCTTGAGCTGGTCATCCGAGAAATCGCCGTAGATGCGCCGCACCGAGGCCTCGCCGATCTTCGCGATCTCGAGGAACAGGTCCTCGGCGATCTTGGACGAGGTGTTGTCGGCGTCGATCAGAACCGCGAGGCGCGCGGGATCGTCCTTGCTCATGTCGTCTCCTCGGGCCGCGCCCCGGATCACCCGCGGGGGGCGGCGTAATGCTCCGCACCCTCGACGGTACGCGCCATGACGCCCCGAGCCAACCGGCGCCGCTGCGGAAATCCGCGCGCGGGGACGAAACGTCCCGTCCGCCGGGTGAAACAATCGCGCCGCGGGGTCAGAGGAAGGCGAAGGCCCGCTGCAGGAAGCCCTGCGCATCCGCCTCGACCGGCGTTCCGTGCGCCATCAGCACCCGTTCGGCGGGCCAGTCCAGCACCCGCGCCAGCGACGCGCGCGCCGCCTTCCGGTCATTGAACCCGATGCGGTAGAGGCGCGGGACCGCGGGTTCCGGCCCCGTCTTGTAATCGAGCTTCGCCACCACCCCGCGCCAGCCGGTGAACCAGTCCTTGCCGAATTGCTGCACGAGGTCGGTGAACAGCACCGTCCCCGAGGGGCGGTGGAAGAAGATCGCCTCGTCCGTCACCCGGTTGCCGCGCAGCAGGACCTGGTCGATGTCCCGCGCCCAGGCGGGGTCCGGCGCCTCGCCCAGCACGCCGTCGAAGGCGAGGTCCTCGCGCTTGAACACCAGCGCCTCGGTCCCCAGCAGCCTTGCGGCGGGGAAGGCTTCGACCCAGTCGGCCAGCGACAGGTGATGCAGGTGGTTCGGCCCGATGATCTGCGTGACCTCGCCCAGGGCGGCGAGCTCGCCCGCCAGCGCATCGGTCAGCGGGATCGGCGACCAGGCCAGCAGGCCGCCGCCCGACAGGCGGATCGCCGCCATCCGGGTGGGAAAGCTGAAGCCCATCGCGCCTTCCACGGCCGGACCCTCGGCGATCCAGATGTCCGGGCCGAAGGGGATCAGCATGGCGGGCCTCCGCGGATGATTGACCTTTGCGTCATGAAAACACGGATCCCGGTTGCGGTCCATGGAGCGGCCGTCGCCCGACACGCGCCGCCCGACATGCTCCGCCCGACATGCGCCGCCCGAGCTGCGCCCCCGACATGGAACGGGGCGGACCCGAAGGCCCGCCCCGCGTCTTCCGCGCCGCGCCGCCGCCGCCGCGCCCTGCTCCGGCGCGGCGACGGCGACGGGCGGCGGGCGGCGTCGCTCAGACCCGCACGCCGATGGGCATGTCGCGCATCCGCTGTCCGGTCGCGTGGAACAGCGCGTTGGCGATGGCGGGCGGGACCGGCGGCACCCCCGGCTCGCCCAGCCCGCCCGGATGCACGCCGAAGCCATGCTTCACGAGATGGGTCTGCACGATGGGGTAATTGTCGGACCGCACGACGTCATAGTCGTAGAAGTTCGACTGCTGCACCGCGCCGCCGGCATAGGTGATCCCCGAATGCAGCAGCGTGGTCATGCCCATGACCGCCGCGCCCTGCATCTGGGACTCGGCCCGCTCGGGGTTGGCGATGTAGCCCGCATCGACCGCGAGGTGCATCTCCGGCACGGTGATCCGCCCGCCATCGACCTTCACCCGCACCGCGCAGGCGACATAGGTGACGAAGGAGCGGTGGACGGCGAGGCCGATCCCCTCGCCCTCCGGCAGGTCCTTGCCGTAGCCGATGGCGTCCGCGGCGATGTCGAGCACGTTGGCCAGCCGCCCGGTGTCGATGGGGAAGGCGCCGTAGGGTTCCCCGTAATCCCAGTAGCTGTCGGGATAGCCCTCGGCCTTGGGGTCCACCACCCGCGGCGCGCCGATCAGCTCGCGCCACATGGTCTTCTCGTCCTTCCCGAGCTCCTCGGCCAGCTCCGAGACGAAGGAGCCGATCGCCCAGGCCCGCGGGATGTTGGAGACGGAGCGGAACCAGGCGATGCGGGTATGGGCCATCGCCTTGCCGTTCTCCACCAGCACGTTGGGGATGGCGAAGGGCATGTCCACGAGGCCCATCCCGTGCTCGACCGGGAACTGCTGACCGCTGTCGGGCGCGAAGATCGACAGGATCGACGGGGCGGTGGAGTTGTGCCGCCAGCCGGTGACCTTCCCGTCCGCATCCACCGCCGCCTTGATGTGCTCGGCCGAGGTGGTGTGCATGAAGGAATGGCGGATGTCGTCCTCGCGCGTCCACTGCACGCGGACGGGCGCGCCGACCTTCTGCGACAGGACCGCGGCCTCGATGGCGAAGTCATGCTGCGACTTGCGCCCGAAGCCCCCGCCGAGGAGCGTGACATGGACGGTCACGAACTCCGGGTCCAGCCCCAGCGCCTTGGCCACGTCGGTGCGGCACTGGTAGGGCGACTGCACCGGGGCCCAGACCTCCGCCCCCTCGTCGGTGACGTTGGCGAGGGCGACCGGCGGCTCCATCGCCGCGTGGGCCATGTGGGCCTGGGTGTAGGTCCGCTCGATCACCTTCGCGGCGCCGGCGAAGGCCGCGTCGGGTTCCCCCTGCGTGCGCAGCGCCACGCCGGGCTGGGCGGCGGTGGCCTTCATCTCCTCCATGTAGGCGCCGCTTTCATAGGCGGCATGGGGGCCGTCCTCCCACTCGATCTTGAGAAGGTCCCGCGCGTGCATGGCGTTCCAGGTGTTGTCCGCCACCACCGCGACGCCGCCGAGGGGGAAGAACCCGCCCGGAAGGCCGACGCCCCCGAGCTGCTCGACCGCCGAGACCCCGGCCGAGGCGCGGGCCGCCGCGTCATCCACCGATTTCACCACGCCGCCGACCACGGGCGGGCGGGCGATGACCGCGTATTTCATGCCCGGCAACGAGACGTCGGCCCCGTAGACCGCCTTGCCGGTGGTGATGTCATGGAGGTCATAGATCGGCACTTCGCCCTTGCCGATATAGCGGAACTGCGACGGGTCCTTGAAGGACAGGTCCCAGTCGTCCGGCACCGGGCGGGCCATCGCCGCCTCGGCCAGCTCGCCGAAGCCCATGGTCTTGCCGCCATGGAGCGCCTGGTGCATCTCCACCTTCACCTCGCCCGGGGGCACGCCCCAGGCCTCGGCCGCAGCATCCCGCAGCATCCGGCGCACCGAGGCGCCGATCACCCGCGCCGCCTGGATGTGGTGGCGCATCGAGCGCGAGCCGTCGGTGTTCTGGTTGCCGTATTTCGGCTCATCCCCCGGGGCCTGCATGATCTTCACGCGGGCCCAGTCGGCCTCCATCTCGTCCGCCATCACCATGGGGAGGGAGGTGCGGGAGCCGGTGCCCATCTCGGAGCGGTGGGCCACCAGCGTGACGGTCCCGTCCGGGTCGATGGACACGAAGACGAGCGGGTCCTGCACCACGCCATGCGCCATGCCGTGTCCGCCATGGGCCCAGCGGGGGAACGCCTCGGCCCGCGGCGCGACGGCGAGCGCGAGGCCCGCGGCGGCGCCGCCGAGGAACATCCGGCGGGAGACTTTCTGGACCGCGAGATCGCGGAGCGGGGCGGGCGCCTTGCCGAGGAAGGCGTCGATCTGGTCGCGCATCATCGCTCAGGCCCCCGCGCTCGCCAGCCGCACCGCGTCCACGATGCGCTGGTAGCAGCCGCAGCGGCAGACATTGCCGCGCATGGCCGCCAGGATCTCGTCATCCGAAGGCTCGGGGTTCTGCGCCAGAAGCGAGGCCGCCTGCATGATCTGCCCTGACTGGCAGAACCCGCACTGGGGCACGTTCAGCTCGCGCCACGCCGCCTGCACCGGGTGGTCGCCGGTGGGGTGCAGCCCCTCGATGGTGGTGATGGACTTGCCCTTCGCATCCCCCACGGTCATCTGGCAGGACCGCTGCGCGACCCCGTCCACATGCACCGTGCAGGCCCCGCACAGGCCCGCGCCGCAGCCGAACTTGGTGCCGGTCATCCCCGCGATGTCCCGGATCGCCCACAGCAGGGGCATGTCGTCCGCCGCATCGACCTCGGTCGACGCGCCGTTGAGCATCAACGCCGTCATCAGTCTTCCTCCCCTTGGCGGCGCGCCCGTCTTGAGGCGGATCTGCGCCGGGCCGCGCCGTCATGGGCGCGACATCCTGTCCAGCCTTGCGCCGGGGGGGATCGGTTTCAAGGAAAAAGAAAACGGCGTTCAGGGGTGTTCGCCTTTTGCGCGAACCCTGAAGGGGCCTGAAGACGGGTGGACGAAGCGGGTAGGCGCGGCAGGAATCGAACCCGCAACCAAGCCGTTATGAGCGGCCTGCTCTGACCGTTGAGCTACGCGCCCACCCGTGGGCGTTAGCTATCCGCCCCGGGCCGGGCGGGTCAATCGCAAGCGGCGCCGCGGGAACGCAAAACCCCCCGCCGTTCCCGGCGGGGGGCCTCATCTTCACCGTCTCGCGCCGTTTCAGGCGGCGCCCGCGACCGC